>NZ_JAUSVK010000001.1:1067500-1192500 GCF_030814655.1 Labrys monachus | reverse complement strand
ACCAACGCCAGGGCGAGCAGGAAGGCCGGCACGGTCTGGAAGGCATCGCTGACCCGCATCAGCACGTCGTCGGTCCAGCCGCCGAGAAAGCCGGCGACGGTGCCGACGGCGGTGCCGGCGACGAGCGCCGCCAGCGCGGACGACAGCGCGACCAGGAGCGTGGTGCGGGCCCCCCAGGCGAGTTCGGCCAGGAGGTCGCGGCCGAGGCGATCGGTGCCCAGCACATGGCCGATGTCGGTGAAGGGCAGGATGAGGGGCCGCGCATTGATGGCGAGCGGATCGCCGGGGAAGAGCCAGGGCGCGGTCGCGGCGAGCAGGACGAAGAGCGCCAGGACGATCGTACCCGCCCGCCCCTCGCCGCTGCGGACAAGTTCCGCCAGGATCCTCATTGGCTCCCTCCCGCTGTCCCGATGCGGGGGTCGAGCCAGGCCTGCGCGGCATCGGCCAGCAGGTTCATCGCCAGGACGACGACCGCGCTGCACAGGACGACCCCCAGCAGCAGCGGCGTGTCCCGCCTGGCGACGGCCTCCGCCGCGAGGCGGCCGAAGCCCGGGATGGCGAAGACGCTCTCGATCACCACGCTGCCGCCGAGCAGCGAGGCCGACTGCAGGCCCAGCATGGTGATCACCGGCGCGAGGGCGTTGCACGCGACATGGCGCAGCGAAAGGCGGAGGCCCGAAATGCCGCGCGCCCGGGCGGCGCGGATGAAATCGGCGCTCCAGATCTCCTCCATGCCGTCGCGCAGCAGGCGCAGGAACAGCGTCATGTAGACGAGGCCGAGCGAGGAGACCGGCAGGACGAGATGGCGGGCGATGTCGAGGCCCCGCGCCAGGCCCGTCTTGTCCGAGGCGATGGTCTCGAAGCCGCTCGCCGGCAGCCAGCGCAAGGAGACGGAAAAGACGGCGATGAGGACGAGGCTCAGCCAGAAGCCGGGCATGGCATAGAGCGCCAGCGAGCCGACGGACAGGATGCGGTCGAGCCAGACATCCGGCCGTGCCCCTGCGGCGAAACCGAGCACGACGCCGAGCAGCAAGGCCATCGCCAGCGCCGATCCCATCATCGCGAAGGTGACGGGCAGCCGCTCGAGCAGCAGGTCGCGCACCGGCCGCTGGAATCCGGTCGACCAGCCGAGATCCCCGTGCAGCAATGCCACCGCATAGGCCCCCAGGCGCGGCACGGGGCCGCGGTCGAGGCCCCATTCGGTGCGCAGTTGCGCGATCCGCCCGGCATCCGCGCCCCCGATGCCGGCGACATAGGCGTCGATCGCATCGCCCGGCGCCGCCTCGAGCAGGAAGAAGGCCCCGACGACGACCAAAGCGAGGACCACGACGGCGCCGGCGAAACGCCGCAAAAGCAGCCCGGTCATGATGAGCGGTGCTGCGGCAGCGCAGGCTCGCAGATGGCGTCTGGCAGCGTATACGCCCCGTCCACTCTTTCGTGGCGACCGCCGCAGCGAGGCCTTGCGGGCGCGGGGACATGCCGGGCACCAGCCGGGAACTCAACGACATCCGGCCGGCATGCCCGGCCGGAACCGGCGACGACGCGGGAAGACGGAAGCGGGCGGGAGACCCACGATCCCCGGGGATTTCCAGGCACGGGCGTTTCCTACGGTCCGAAATCCTGAAGCGCCGTATCGCCCCAGGACGACACGGCCCAGCGCGGATTGCTGGAGACGTTCAGCACATTCTCGCTCGCCACCGTGATGAAGGAGAACTCGGCGACGTTGATGAGCGCGATATCCTCGACCACCAGCTTCTGGAACTGCCTGTACAGCTCGGCGCGCTTGCCGGCATCGAGTTCGACCGCCGCCTGCGCGATCACGGCGTCGACCTTGGGGTTGGCATAGCCGTACTGGTTCGAGAAGGGCACGCCGGCCGGCAGGCCGCTCTGGAACAGAATGGTGGTGGAAATCGCCGGATCCGAGCGATAGACCGGCGTGCCCACGGTGATATCGAAGGCATGGTCGGTGTAGACGGCCTTCAGATGCGCCGGCGTGTCGTTGGCGACGATCTCCGCGTCGATGCCGATCTTGCCGAGCGCCTGGCGCAGATAGTCGCCGAACTGCCTGGTCTCGTTGAAGAAGGGCGCCGGCAGCAGCTTGAGCCGGAAGCGGGTGCCGTCGGTTCCCTTCCTGTAGCCCGCCTCGTCCAGCAGGGCCTCGGCCTTGGCGGGATCGAAGGCGTATTGCGTGACGTCGGGGGTGTAGAAGGTCTTGTCATATTGCGGCACCGGTCCGGTGGCGGACTTGGCATAGCCGAGGAAGATCGTCTTGATGACGAAATCCCGGTCGATGGCGTGGGCGAGCGCCTGCCGCACCCGCAGGTCGGCGAGTTCCTTGCGGGTGTGGTTGATCTCGACGATCAGCTGGTAGGTCAGCGCCTCATAGCCATTGGCATAGACCTTCATGCCCTGCACCTTCGAGATGCGGTCGAGGTCGGCGAGCGGCACCGCCGAGAACGCGGCGAGCTGGATCTCCCCCGCCTCGAGGGCATCGCTGGCGGAGGCGCGGTCGGACAGCACGCGGAAGAGGAGTTCGTTGATCTTGGGCTCGGTCGGGTCCCAATAGGCCTCGTTGCGGCGCAGGAGATAATATTCGCCCGGCTTGTGCTCGGCATATTTGAACGGCCCGGTGCCCACCAGCCTCTCATTGGCCGGATTCTTCATGATGTCGGTGCCCTCGAACACATGCCGGGGCAGCACCGCCGTCAGGGCCGGCAAGGCGTTGCGGATCAGCTGGAAGGGGGTCGGCGCCGAGAAGCGGAAGATCGCGGTCCGCGCGTCGGGGGTGTCGACGGCTGCGAGGTCCTTGAACACGACCCGGCCGAGATTCTGCAGCTTGCGCCAGACCTCCAGCGCCGAGAAGGCGACGTCGGCGGAGGTGAACTTCTGCCCGTCATGCCACGTCACGCCCTCCCGCAGCGTGAAGGTGATCGACTTGCCGTCGGGCGATCCTTCCCAGGCGGTCGCGAGCCGGGGAGCGAGCCCGTCGGGCGCATTGTAGTCGGCCTCGGCCAGCGGCTCGATCACCTTGCTGGCGACGAAGAACACGCCGTTCGAGGCGGTGATCGCCGGATTGAGGTTGGAGGGCTCCGAATCGGCGGCGACGATGAGCCTGCCGCCCTGGGCCGCGGCGCGCGCCGCTCGCGGCAAAGCGAGGACGAGGGCGGCGCTGGCGCTCCCGAGCAGAAGAGCACGGCGATCAATCGGCATGGACAGCCTCCCGGGAAACATCATGGACGACGGCGGCCGGCGACGGCCCGTCGAGACTGGCGAGGGCGGCATCGACGGCGACGCCGGCGTCCCCCTTGGCGCCGAGACGGCGCAACGCGGCGCCCAGCGCGGCGATCGCCGTCACCGCCAGAAGGGGCTCCGCGCCCGGGCCCATATGCCCGATGCGCAGCACCTTGCCGGCCGTGAAACCGCGTCCGAGCGAGACGAGCACGCCGTAGCGGTCGAGCAGCGTGTCGCGCAGCGCCTTGTCCTCGATGCCGTCGGGCACGCGGAAGACGCTGGCGGACGGAGCGGCGATCGCCTCGCTCTTCGGCCAGAGCCGCAGGCCCAGCGCCGCCAGGCCGGCACGGGTGGCGGCTGCCGTCCGCGCATGGCGCTGCCACACTTTTTCCGGGCCCTCGGCGAGATAGAGATCCAGCGCCGCGTCGAGCCCATGGAACTCGGCCAGCGACGGCGTGACGGGAAACGGGCGGCCCGGCTCGCTCGCCAATTCCCAGTCGAGCAGGCTCAGGAAGGAGACTCTCGGCGCGTCCGGATTGGCCTTGATGCGAGCCCACGCCCGGTCATTGATGCCGATCAGCGTCAGGCCGGGCGTCGCACCGAGGCATTTGGCGGCGGAAGCGACGAAGACGTCGACATGGGCGGCATCGGGATGCACGTCCATGCCCCCGAAGGAAGACACGGCATCGGCGATGACGAAGGCGCCGTGCTCCCGTGCGAGCAGGCCGATCTCGGCGAGGGGATTGAGGGTGCCGGACGGCGTATCGTGGTGGCAGACGGCGATGATCGTGATATCCGGCCTGTCGAGCAGCGCCCGGCGCACCGCTTCGGCGTCGATCGCTTCGTCATAGGGCACTTCGAGCTCGATCACCTCGCCGCCATGGCGCCGCGCCCAGTTGCCGTAGCCCTTGCCATAGACGCCGGAGACGAGGTTGAGCACCACGTCCCGGCGCCCGATCAGGGACGCCGCCGCCGCTTCGAGCCCGAGCAGGGCGTCGCCCTGCAGGATGACGGGCAGTGCCGCCGATCGCATCGCCTGCCGCACCTTGCCGACGACGTCGCGATAGAATTGCTGGAACGCCGGATGCCCGTCATAGAGCACCGGGCGCGCCATGGCGTTCAGCACTGCCGGATAGGCCGTCACCGGGCCGGTCGTCAGCATGAAAGGCGGTGCAACGGGCATGAAGGCAATCCGCATTCTGCGCCGGACACGGACGTCGCCATCCGCCGACCCGACGCGATAGGAAGCTAGCTTTGCGGCGCTTTCCTGACAATCGGCAAATGATACCGGGAGCCCCTGCGGGGTCATATGCCGCTGGCCCCTCGCACCGTGGACATGCCGGTCGCAGGGCCCGGACAGCGTCGAGGCAGATGGCGGGGAAACCGAAGAGACCTTCGTGGCATCGAAGGATTCACCCCGTTCTCTCCAGTAACGCGCACGGCCTGCTGCCGAAAACAGGCCGGGAGCGTGCCCGAAGATTACCGAAATGTCATGCACGCGCCACCTCCGCCCAAGATCTCACCAGGGCGCCGTCTTGTGTTCGACACGTTCCCGTTGTTTATGGCGGTTGGAAGACGGCCCGCAAATCCAACATTGACGGAACCATGAAGAACAAGCTCGAATATCTGTGGCCGATCGTCGGGCTCGCCGCCGTCGTGTTCTCGATCTATCTGCTCTCCAAGGAGTTGAAGGGGGTCGAAGTCGGCCAGGTCTGGCAGGCAGCGCTCGACCGCGGGCCGCTGATGTTCCTGTGCGCGGTCGGCTCGACCCTGCTCGCCTATGCCGCGCTCGCCTGGTACGACCGCATCGCGCTCCTGCATGTCGGCAGGAAGCTGTCCTGGCCGATCGTCTCCCTCGTCTCCTTCACTGCCTATGCCCTCGGCCACAATATCGGCGTGTCCGTGCTGTCGTCCGGGCTGGTGCGCTATCGCGCCTACAGCCGGATGGGCCTGACGGTCGGCGAGGTCGCGATCGTCACGGCCTTCTGCGCCTTCACTTTCGCCTATGGCGCCCTCTTCCTCGGCGGCCTCGTGCTGACGGGCGAGCCGGGCCTGCTGTCGCGGCTGTTCAGCTTTCCCGTCGGGGTGGCGTTCGCCATCGGCCTCGGCATGCTCGTCCTCGTCGCGCTCTACCAGCTCGGCGCGATCTTCAATTTCAAGCCGCTGCGCTTCCGCACCTTCGAGATCGCCTATCCCAAGCCCGGCATCGCCTTCCGCCAGCTCTTCGCTGCGCCGCTCGAGATCATCGGCGCCGCCGGCATCATCTATTTCGCCCTCCCGGACAGCCTCAATCCGGGCTTCTTCGTCGTGCTCGGCATGTTTCTCGCTTCGTTCTGCGCGGGCCTGATCTCGAATGCGCCGGGCGGTGCCGGCGTGTTCGAAGCCGTGTTCTTCATGATCATGCTGCCGCACGGCTCCAATCCCGACGATCCGGCCGTCATCCAGAGCAAGGCGGAGATCCTGGCGGCCCTCTTGATGTTCCGCCTGCTCTATCTCCTGATCCCCTTGGCGATCTCCTGCGCCATCGTGCTCTACACCGAGCGGCAGACCATCGCCGGCCTCTTCGGTTCCGTCACGGGCGGACGCAGCCGGCCGGTCGAGGCTGCGCGCCAGGAGCCTCCGAAGCAGTAGGCGCGAGCGCGGGCGTTCACTCCAGGATGAAGTTCACCGGCTGCGGCGCGGACGGCAGGTTCGGCTCGCCGAGATCCTCCAGGATATTGATCTCGATCGTCCGGCAGATCGCCATCAGCGGCAGGCTGTTGCTGGTGGTGCCGAAGGGGACGACCAGCTCGTCGCCCAGCGTGTCCAGCCCGAAGAAGGTGTAGGACATGATGGCCACGATGACCGGCGTCCACAGGCCCATGCTGTCGGCGACGCCGAAGGGCAGCAGGAAGCAGAACAGATAGACGGTCCGGTGCAGGAGGAGCGAATAGGCGAAGGGCAGCGGCGTCGACTTGATGCGTTCGGCCGCCGCGAGGTCGCCCGAAAGCGCGGTGACCCGTTCCTCCAGCGTCTGCGCCATCTGCGGCGAGATCTGCCCGCGGCCGAGCGCGCCGGCGATCGCCGTGCTCATCAGGGCAAGAACGCGGTTGGGAACGTGGCGGCTCGCCTGCATCAAGGCCCGCTCGCGAGCATCCAGATGCCGCAGCGCCGGCTCATCCAGCGGCTCGTCGCGGAGCAGGCAGCGCAGCGTGTCGCAGAAGGCGATGGAATGGAGGGCGAGGCGCCGGGCGACCGCGGGCTCGGCGGCGAGATAGGCCAGCGCCTGCCGCGACAAGCCTCTCGCGTCGATCACCATCTGGCCCAGGATCTTGCGGGCCTCCCACCAGCGGTCATAGCTCGCGGTGTTGCGGAACGCCGCGAAGATCGAGAGCGCCACGCCGATCAGCGAGAACGGCAGGGCCGCGATCGGAGCGACGTGGATATAGCCATGCGTCTCCAGCAGGGTGACCGCCACCGAAAGCAGGGTGACGATGATCATCTGGGGCCAGATATGCGGCACGATCGAGCCGCGCATAACGAAAAACAATTCCCACGGACGTGGGCTCTTACGGACGATCACGGCGGTGGCACATGTTCACGAGGGTGATCCTCCTCTTGTGCCACGATGCGGGGATATATTGCACTGCAAAAAACTTGAGACCGTCAGTTTTGGCTCGGTTGTGGGGCAACCTGGCGTGCCCGGTCACTGGATCGTCGCCGATCCCACCGCGGGCGCGCTTTGCGGCTGCGGCTGCGCCAGCATCTTCAGGGATTTGTCGATGGCGTCCCTGAGGGCCTGCGCCGCCATGGGGCTGCAGCGCAGGCGCCCGCAGGCGACGAGCTCGATCGCCACGTCCTTGCCCGCCGGCGACAGCGTGCGCGCCGCCAGCTCGATCTGGACGGTGCCCTGCATCACGCCGAAGCTGGGAACGACGTCGAAATAGACGAAAGGCGCAGTGTCGACATTGCGGTAAGGCGGCGTCGCGGGGCGTTTTGGATCGGCCATCATTGCGTTCCTGATTGACTGCGCCCGACGCTATCACAATCGCGCCGGCCCGACACGCGTGCGGCCCGCCTCCTCAGGGGCCGAAATCGGCCAGCGGCACCTGCGGCGCCACCTCGCGCGGCAGGTGCCCGCTCAGGCGCGGATCGGGCGAGACCTCCACCTCGAACGAGAAGGGCACGAAGCCGGAGCGGCGATAGAAGCCGAGCGCCGCCGGGTGGTCGAAGGTGCAGGTGTGCACCCATAGCCGTTCGATCGGCCGCGACCACGCCTTGGCAAGCGCCTGGTCCATCAGGAAGCGGCCCGCTCCCTGCCCGATCGCTTCCTTGACGAGGCCGAAAAAGGCGAGCTCGCATTCCCCCGGCCGGCGGAAATCGAGTTCCAGCAGCCCGATATCCCGGCGCATCGAGGACAGCACATGGATTTCGACGAGAGGATCCTCGAGGATGCCGCGCAACTCGTCGTCCGGCATGGTCAGGCGGGAATACCACAGCCAATCCTGTCCGACGGCGCGGAACAGGGCGCGATAGGCCTGGAGATCCGGCTTTTCGACGCGCTGCAGCACCATCGGCGTATCGACCGGACGCAGCGGGCGGGGGCGCGGGCGCTGCGTCATCTCCAGGCAAGTGACGACGGTGGCGATCATGCCGGGGGGGACGGCGGAGTAGCCGGCGGAGAGAAGTCTGGCGGAGCTAGTCATGCTCCACCGGAAATCCTATTGCGGCACGCGCGTCAAGGGGGCCACGGCGAGCGCCCTCAGTAATTGAGAAGGCGCAATACGATCCACACGATCGCGAAGGTGACGAGGAAGACGACAAGCACCATCGCGAGCCCGCGCGGGTTGCGCGGCAGGCCGAGGCTTCGGCCCGGACCCGCGAGCACATACCAGATCGCCACGATCAGACCGATGATGGCGGCGATTTCGTTACGCGGCATGGCGATTCCCCCGGATGCGGAAGCCCAAACGGTTCCGCTCCTGAAGAAAGCCGTTCGAGGCGGCCGATGCAAGCGGCGAATCGGACGGAACGCAGCTCTATGCCGGCAACCTCGCGGATCGTCCCGCCGCGGCACCGGGATCGCCCGTCGGGCGCCCCGGTCCGCCGCGTTCTAGATGCTGCGGATCATGCCGCCGTCGATGCGTATCGTCGTTCCCGTCACATAGGAGGCCTGCGGGCTGGCGAGGAACACCGCGGCGGCTGCGAATTCCTCCGGGCGTCCATAGCGGCCCATCGGAATGGCGGCGCGCGAGGCGGCCTCGACTTCTTCCGCCGTGCGGCCGGTGCGCTGGGCCGCCGCCGCGTCGAGCGAGGCGACCCGCGATGTCGCGATCCGGCCCGGCAGTACCATGTTGACGGTGACGCCATGGGGGGCGAGTTCCGTCGCCAGTGTCTTGGACCAGCCGACCAGTGCCGAGCGCAGCGTGTTGGACACGGCGAGGTTGGGGATCGGCATCTGCACGCCGGACGAGGCGATCGTGAGGATGCGCCCCCATTTGCGCTCGACCATGCCGGGCGCCAGCCTGTCGGTGAGCTTCATCAGCGACAGCACCATCGCCTCGAACTGCGCCTTCCACACTTCGGCGGAGACACCCAGCGCCGGCGAGGGCGGCGGGCCGCCCGAATTGTTGACGAGGATGTCGACGCCGCCGAGCGCTGCGAGGGCCTGGTCGGCGATCGCGTCGGGTGCACCGGCGGCGGCGAGATCGGCGACGATCCGGGCCTTCGCCTCCGGCATGGCCGCCTGGAGCCGCTCGGCCGAACGGCCGACGACGGCGATGTCCGCGCCCGCTTCCCTCAGGCCCGTCGCAATGGCGGAGCCGAGGCCACCGCTCGCGCCGAGGATCAGAGCGCGCTTGCCGCTGAGGTCGATATGCATTGCTGGAATTCCTTTCACCAAGCGAGGCCCGGGAGCCATAGATGCTCCGCGTCGCATCGCGCCGATTAGCTTGATTTATACCCGGCCGCCAAGCGAGGCTTCGGCAGCCGGGCCGTCGTCCCCGCCGGGACACGCAGCCGAGAAGGCTCGCTGGGCCGGGATGCCACCCTGCGAGGTATGGCCGTGCCGGCGGTCAGAAGGCCATCCAGCCGCCGTCGACGAGGAGGTTGACGCCGGTGATGTAGGTCGCCATGTCGCTCGCCAGGAACAGCGCCGCACCGGCGACGTCGTCCGGCCGGCCCAGCCGCGGCCACGGCGTACGGCGATGCGAATAGTCGAGCGCCTGCGGGTCGTTGGCGACGCCCGGCTTGCCCGTGATGATCTTGCCCGGCGCGACGGCGTTGCAGACGATGAAATCCCTGGCGTGGTCGACGGCGATCTGGCGCGTCATCTGCACGATGCTGCCCTTGCTGACGCCGTAGGGCATGTCGCCGGGTGAGCCGACCATGCCGTGCTGCGAGGAAATATTGACGATGCGGCCCCTCACCTCCTCCACCGGATCCTGGGTGAGCATCTGCTGCACCGCCCGCTTGCAGCCATGGAATACGCCGGTGACGTTGACCGCCATCACGCGGTTCCACTGCTCCTCGGTCGTCTCGACGAGATTGGTGCTGGTGTAGATCGCCGCATTGTTGACCATGACGTCGAGCCGGCCGAAGCGCGACACCGCGGCCTCGACGAGGGCATCGACGTCAGACCATTTCGAAACGTCGGTGCGCGGGCTGATGGCGCTGCCGCCGGCGGCGAGGATGAGGGCCTGCGTGGTCTCGCCGCCCTCGATCGGCTCGTCGCGGACATCGGCCAGCACGACGTTCGCACCCTCTCTGGCATAGCGCAGGGCAATGGCGCGTCCCAGCCCCGAACTCGCGCCGGTGACGATGGCAACCTTGTCTTTCAGCAGGGGCATTGTTCTCTCCTTGGCAGGCGTGAGGGATATCCATCATCGATCGGCATGGGCCGACGTCGGGCCGGCGGTGACCACGGCCCCGCCGCGCGCCTCGGCGACGCCGCCGGCGCCGAAGATCTCGCGGCCGCGCAGCAGGACGCGGAGGAGGCGCCAGGGCACGTCGAGCCCGTCGAAAGGCGTGTAGCCGGCGCGCGACAGCTGGTCCTCGTTGTGAACGACCGTTCGCTTCGACGGGTCGAGGATGAGGATATCGGCGTCATGCCCGGGACGGATGGCGCCCTTGCGCCCGCCGAGGCCGAAACGTGCCGCCGGATTGGCACTGCACATGCGCACGAGGTCCTTCAAGGCGATGTCGCCTTGGTCGACGAAATGCAGCATCGTGGCGAGAAGCGTCTGCACGCCCGGCATGCCGCCCGGGATGTCGGCGAAATTCGCATAGGAAGCAGCCTTCTCGGCCGGACTGTGCGGCGCGTGGTCGGTGGCGACGATGTCGATCGCGCCCGCACGCAGGGCCTCGCGCATGGCGACGAGATCCTCCTGTTCGCGCAGCGGCGGCGACGCCTTGAGGTTGGCGCCGAGCCTCTCATAGCTGTCCTTGGCGAAGAGCAGGCATTGCGGCGTCGTCTCGATGCTGGCGTCGGCCATGTCGCGCAGGCGCCGCCAGGTCGCAATGCCCAGGGCCGAATTGGTCTGCCGGATATGGATGCGCGCGCCGGTCGCGGCGGCGGCGAGGACGGCGCGGGCGATGCCGGCCGATTCGGCCAAAGGCGGCCGGCTCGCCTGGAATTCGCAGACGCCCCCTGCCCGCCCGGCGTTGCGCCGGGTCTCGCCGGCCAGGATCGACTCGTCCCCCGGCGACACGCCGATCAGCACGTCGAGCGGAGCGAGCGCCCGCATCGCCCGGTCCATGCCGTCGAGCGTGTCATGTAGGAAAGCCTCGGGGACATCCGCGGTGAAGAGTTCGAAGGAGACGGGAGCCAGTTCGCGCAGCTCCCTCAGCCCGGCGAGGTCGCGCCGCACCACCACCTGGAAGCCGACATCGGTGTGCAGCCGCCCGGCGGCGAGCTGCATCTTGTCGCGCAGCTGGCCTGCATTCCAGGTCCACGGCTCGTCGGTCGGCATGTCGAGCAGCGTCGTCACGCCGCCCACCGCCGCCGAGCGCGTGCCGGACTGGAAATCCTCCTTGTGGGTGAGGCCGGGGTCGCGCAGATGCACATGCGCGTCGACGAGCCCCGGCAGGAGGTCGCAGCCGGCGACATCGATCTCGTCGCGGGCCACCGCGCTCTCGCCGGGCGCCAGCAGCGCGGCGATGCGGCCTCCCTCGATCGCGACATCGGCGCGCGCCGCGCCGCCCGCATTGACGACGTTTCCTCCGCGCAGGAGCAGATCGAACATTCTGGTGCCCTCGTGAAACAAGTGCCGGAACCCGCGTCCCGGACACCACGGATAATATGGCCGGCATCGTGCCGACAAATTCGGGCCGCGCCGGCGGTCCGGGGCCTCTGATGCCCGGAGGGATGGAAACCCCGGCCGAGCGCCGCGGCGGGTCGGGTCAGGAGACCCGCCCACCGCGGTGTGCCGGTCCCCGACCGGCACTTTCCGGTCGCTCTGCGGCCATGACCGCGGGTCTCGGAACGTTGTCAGGCCTCGTAAAGCCCGGGCAGCCTTCCCTCCTCGTGGGTGATGACCTCCAGCAGCGCCGCCTGTCCGGCTCCCACATGATCGAGGCAGCGCCGCAGCGCCGGTCTCAGCTCGGCCGGCTGGGCGACGCATTCGCCATGGCCGCCCAGGGCGCGGGCGATGGGCGCATATTCGCCCGACATGCGGTTGGCGCCGAATTTGCGCGTCGCGATCGGCATGGAGGCGGCATAGCCGCCGAGAACATTGTTGCGCATCACGATCGTCAGGATCGGCAGGTTGCAACGCGTCGCCGTCTCGAAATCGATGCCCACCATGCCGAAGGCCGATTCGCCCATGATGTTGACGACCGTCGCATCCGGGCGGGCGAGCCGGGCGCCCATGGCGAAGCCGAGGCCGCTGCCGAGCTGGGTCGTCTTGCCCCAGCCGATATAGCTGCCCGGCTTGACGGCCCGGTAGAAGGGACAGAACTGGTCGCGCGGGTTGCCGGCATCATGGGTGACGATGGTGCGCTCGGGATCGACGGCATTCATCACCTCCCATACGAGACGGTAGGGCGAGAGCGGCACGGCGTCGGACGTCAGGAACGGCATCCACCGGCGCATGAACTCGGCCTGCACTCCATGGATCTCACGCGCCAGCGCGGCGGTGCGCGGACGCAGCCGCTCGATCGCGGTGCGATCCTCCAGGGCGCGGTCGCGCATCTGCAGCAGCACCGAGCGGGCATCGCCGACCACGCCGAGGGCGACGGGATAGTCCTTGCCGAGGTCGGCCTCGTCGATGGTGATCTGGAGCAGCGTCTTGTCGCCGGGAATCGGCAGGATGTAGTGCGACCGCGTCAGGCTGGAGCCGATCGCCAGCACGACGTCGGCCTTGGCGAGGAAATGATCGACGGTCGCCGGCCGGGCGCGCCCCGCCGTTCCCAGCGAAAGCGGATGGTTTTCGGGGAAGGCGCTCTTGCCGTTCGGCGTCGTCATCACGGGAATGCCGAGGATCTCGGCGAACTGCGTCAGCTCGGCGGAGGCCTGGGCGGACAGCACGCCCTGGCCGGCGAGGATCAGCGGATTTTCGGCGCGCAGCAGCGTGTCGACGAGTTCGCCGATCTCCTCGGCGCCGGCCTGCGGCACCGAGCGGCGGGGGCGCCGGTAGTCCTGAAGGTCGGCATCGTGCGACTCGGCGAGAAGGTCGACCGGCAATTCGAGCAGCACGGGCGACGGCGCCCCGTTGCGCAGGCGCGAAATCGCCGAATGCATCAGCTTGGGCAGATCCTGGACACGCGTGGCCGCCTCGCACCATTTGGTGACGTTGCGGAAATTCCGGCGAGCCTCGAAATTCGGCGCCACCGCCTCGTGCCCGCGCGGATAGCCGGTGGGCAGGAAGAGAACCGGGGCGCGGTCGTTATAGGCCTGCGCGATGCCGCCGAACGAACTCTCGACGCCCGGCCCGTATTGAACGGTGACGACCGCGAGTTCGCGGCCGGCGGTGACGCGGGCATAGCCTTCGGCGATGTTCACCGCGACGCGCTGCGTGCGGGTGATCACCGGGGGAATGTCGATCTCGGCCGAGGCTTCGAGCAGTTCGCTGTGCGGAAAGCCGATGATCTGCTTCATGCCCTCGCGCTTCAGGATGGCGGCGACGATCTGGGCGCCCTTCAGGCTTCCGTCCCGCGCAACCGCGGCGGCATCCGTGATGGCGGCGGACGCGCCGTCGGCGTTCGTTTCGGGCCTGCGCATGATATTCCTCGTATTCACCGTCCGGCTCAGGCCGGATCGGACAGGTCGTGCTCGGCGACCCAGTCCATGTAGTCGTGGAAGCCCACCCGGCCCGGGCGCGGGCGCCATCCGGTGTCGTGCGCGATGCGGGCGATGTCGTAGGCGCCCCACATGCCGTCCTTCAGCCGCGGGTCGTGGACGACGTTGGCGTCCGCGCCGGTCGAGACCTCGAAGCGCAGGCCCGGCACCTTCTCGGCGGCCCAGGCGATGAGCTCGCCCGTCGTCGTCGTGACGCCGCTGGCGATGTTGTAGTGGCGGTAGCGCAAGGCGGGCGCATCGACGAGCGCATGGATGGCATGGGCCACGTCGACGGCGCTCAGATAGTCGCCGACGGCGTCCAGGCTGTTGGGCCGGATCGTCTCGCCCGTCAGCGCCATATGGGCGATCCGATTGGGCACGTGGCGGAAATTACGGCTCGCGGTGGCGCGGTCCATCGGCCCGTAGATGGAGGAGAGGCGGACCGACGCCGCCGAAAGGCCGAACAGGTCGGCATAGCGGTTGACGACCATCTCGGAAGCGAATTTCGAGATGCCGTAAAGCGTCACCGGCGCGACATAGCCGTCTTCCGGCAGGGGTTCGCCGGCCCAGTCGGGCCCCTGGTTGCGATAGACCGAGCCGGAGCTGACATAGATGAAGCGCCGGACCGCCCGGTTGCTGCGTGCCCAGTCGGCGACGCGCACGGTGCCCATCAGGTTGACCTCCATGATGCCGGCGGGATTCCCCGCCTCCGGATGGAGCTTGGGGTCGGTGCCGCGCGAGATCGGCGTGATCGTGGCGCCGTGGACGATCGCGGTGATGCCGAGGCCGTCGAGCCGGTCCTGCCAGCCCTGCGTGGCGCAGACATCGCCTTCGATCACCGTCAGGCGGTCCCGCATCGGCGCGAAATAGCGCTCCGCCATCGCGTCGAGGCCGGACCGGTCGAGGATCGCCACCTTGTTGGCCGGATCCCGCTTCAGCCATTCGCCGGCGACGACGCTCATGACGAAGCCGCCGCCGCCCGTTACCAGAAGTGTCATGGTCGCTCCGTTGCGTTGTCGTGCCCGCCCGCCGCCGGGACTGTCACCGGGCGGTGTAGCCCCCATCGACGAGCAGGTCGGTGCCCGTCACGAAAGATGCGTCCGAAGACAGGAGAAAGGCCGCCGCCGCCGCGATCTCGTCGGGAAAGCCGATGCGCCCGAGCAAATGCCGGTCGCCGAGCCCGGCATTGGCGGCCTCGAGGTCCGGCCAGCGCAGCAGCAGGCGCGAGGTGCGCACCGCGCCGGGCGACAGGCTGTTGACGCGGATATGAGCGGCGGCATGGTCGACGGCCATCAGGCGTGCGAGATGGATCAGCCCGGCCTTGGCCGCGCAATAGGCGACCGCCTTGTGCGTGGCGACATGGCCGAGCTGCGAGGCGACCAGCACGATCGAGCCGCCGCCGCCCTGCGCCATCAGCGGCACCGCGAACTTGCTCATCAGGAAGGCGCCGGTCAGCGAGACGTCGATCTCGCGGTGCCAGTCCGCCGGATCGAGCTCGGTCACGTCGCCGTCGACGGAGGGCGCGGCGGCGTTGTGGACATAGCCGTCGAGACGCCCGAACCGCGCCGCCACCTGCTCGACGGCATGGCGCGCCGCTTCGAGATCGGTGACGTCGCAGCCGATGCCGATGGCGCCGCCCCCGATGCGGTCCGCCAGGGCTTCGGCGGCGGCGGCGTCGAGGTCGGCGCAGGCGATCACGGCGCCTTCGGCCGTGCAGCGGCGGGCGGTCGCCGCGCCGATGTCGCTGGCGGCGCCGCTGATCAGGATGACCCGGCCTGCGAGGCGGGAGTTCGAAATGAGGTCAGGCATGAGAAAATCGGCTTCGTTCATGGCGTGGGCGGCGTTCATTCCGGCAGACCGGGCGCCGGCGAGCGCTCGGCCGGGCTCGTCTGGACGGATCTCCGCAGGGGCGCGCGCAGCAGGTTGTAGGAGGCGGCGATCATCACGAGGAACGCGCCGGTGCCGAGGAAGACGAACAGGGCCTCCGGCTGGAAGCGCGCCATCACCTGCGTCGAGATCACCGGCGAGAACACGCCGCCGATGGAGTAGAGCAGCAGCAGCCGGCCGGAGACCGACACCATGAAGCGCGTCTCCAGCCGGGCGTTGGCGAAGGCGATGGCGACGGGATAGATCGTCAGCGTCACCGCGCCGTAGAAGAAGAACAGGGCGAAGAGCACCCAGGCCGAATTGTTGCCGAGCAGGGCGATCAGGCCGCAGAGGAGCGCGGCCAGGCCGCCGCCGACGACGAGCAGCATCCGCCGGTCGACGGTGTCGGACAGCCAGCCGACGGGCGTCTGCGCCAGCAGGCCACCGATGCTGAAGGCCGTCGTCAGGCCGACCGTCGTCGACGTATCGAGGCCGATCTGCGCCCCGTAGAGCGGCGTCATCACGAAGACGTTCAGATTGGTCATGCCGGCCTGGACGGCGGCGATGACGGTGACGGGTGCCAGACAGGCCAGCCGCCACAGGCCGAAGGGCTCGGCGGCCTCCCGCCCGCCCAGGGGCAGCGCCGCTTCGGGGCTGGAGGCGGGAAGGGCCGGCCATCGGCCGCCGAAGCTCGCATACAGCACGCCGGCGAGGCCGACGCAGGCCGCCAGCAGGAACAGCGTGCTTCCGCCGGGATCGGCCAGCCGCACCATGAGCTGGCCGAGCAGCACGCTGAGCGAGGTCATCAGCATGTAGAGCGAGAACAGTGTCCCCCGGTTGGAGGCGCCGGCATAGAGATTGATCCAGCTTTCGGCGACGATGAACAGGACCGCCATCGACAGGCCGTTGACGAAGCGCAGCACGAACCAGAGGACGGGCTGGCTGTCCAGCGCGAAGCCCGCCGTCGCCGCCGCCGTCAGCGCCGCGAAGGCCAGGAAGGTGCGCTGGTGGCCGAGCCGCGCCACGAAGCTGCGAGCGGCGAGGCAGCCGCCGACGAAGCCGATGGGAAAGGCGGTCAGCACGAGGCGCACCGCCACGTCGCCGAACAGGCCGCTGCCGAGATGCAGCGACAGCACGGTGGTCAGCAGGCCGTTGCCGGCGCCGGCGACACAGATGCCGACCATCAGCGGCAGGATCTGGCGGGAAAGCGCCAGGGTTCGCCGCAATCCGGATGCGGGCGCTGCTCGGGTGATCATGACGATACGGCGTCCTCGGCCGGCGCGTCGAAGACGGGCGGCATGGCGTTGAGCGCCTCGGGCGCGATATGGCAGGCGATCTCGTGGGTCGGCGACATGCGGTGCACCGGCGGCGGCACGCTGTCGCAGATCGCCCCGACCTTGCGGTGGCAGCGCGAGGCGAAGCGGCAGCCGGGCGGCGGCGAGATCGGGCTCGGCGTCTCGCCGGAGAGCCGGATGCGCTCATGCGGCACGGCATCCGGGTCCGGGCTGTGCACGGCCGACAGCAACGCCTCGGTATAGGGATGATAAGGCGGGCTGAAGATCTCCTCGACGCGTCCGCGTTCCATCACCTTGCCGAGATACATCACGACGACGGTATCGGCGACGTGCCGCACCAGCGCGAGGTCGTGGCTGATGAAGAGCAGGGTGCTGTGCCGCTCCTTCTGGATATCGAGCAGCAGCGTCACCACCGCGGCCTGCACCGAGACGTCGAGGGCCGAGACCGGCTCGTCGGCGACGATCAGCGCGGGGTCGGAGGCGAAGGCGCGCGCGATGGCGATGCGCTGCTTCTGGCCGCCGGAAAGCTGGCCGGGGCGGCGTGCGGCGATCGCCGGCGGCAGGCGGACCATCTCGAGCAGTTCGCGCACGCGCTGGTCGATGGCCGCCCTGCCCTTGCGGATGCCGAACTTGACGATGGTGCGGCGGATCGACCACGCGGCGGAATGCGACGGATTGAGCGTGCTGTCCGGGTTCTGGAAGATCATCTGGATCGACTGCAGCAGCGGGCGCGAGCGGTGCCGCGCATCGGCCTTGGCGATATCGGTGCCGTCGAAGCGGATCGCGCCGGATGTCGCCTGCTCCAGGCCGACGACCATGCGCGCCAGGCTCGACTTGCCGCAGCCGGATTCGCCGACCAGCGCCACGATCTCGCCCTTGGCGGCCGCGAGCGAGACCGCCTCGTTGGCGACGACCGCACGGCCCCGGCCGAGCACATACACCTTGTCGAGGTCCTCGATCTCCAGCGCCTTCGCCCGCACGGCGAACGAGGCATCCTCGGCGTGATGCGGCGGTTGCGGGGCCTCGATCTCGTTCCACCTGACGCAGCGCACGCCATGGTCGCCCGCCGCAGGCTGCATCGCGATCGGCTCGCCCCCGCAGCGCGGCGCGTCGAAATGGTCGCAGCGCGGGCCGAAGAAGCAACCCTGCGGTCGCTCCTGCGGCAGCGGAATCTGCCCCTTGATCGGCGCGAGGGCCCGTGTCGTCTTGTCGGCGCGGATGTCGGGAATGCAGCCGAGCAGGCCCTGCGTATAGGGGTGGCGGGGCCGGCGGAAGAGCTGGGCGGTCGGCCCCTCCTCGACGATCTCGCCCGAATACATGATGCCGACGCGGTCGCAGGTCGAGGCGATCAGGCCGAGATTGTGCGAGATGTAGAGCAGGCTGGTGCCGTAGCGCTGCCGCAGATCGGCGATGAGGTCGAGCACTGCCGCCTCGACGGTGACGTCGAGCCCGGTGGTCGGCTCGTCCAGCAGCAGCAGGGCCGGACGCGCCAGCAGGGCCATGGCGATGACGATGCGCTGCTGCTGGCCGCCCGAAAGCTGGTGCGGATAGCGGCGCAGGATCTCGCGGGGGTCGGGCAGCCTGACGTCCTCGATCATCGCCGCCGCCATGTCCAGGGCCTCGGCCCTGCCGGCGCCGAGATGGCGGCGCGGCACCTCGGCGAGCTGGGCGCCGATGGTCTTGACCGGATTGAGGGCGCTCATCGGCTCCTGGTAGACCATGGCGACGCGCCGCCCGCGGATCGAGCGCAGCTGGCTCGGCGTCGCGCCGACGATCTCCTGGCCCTCGAAGCGGATGCTGCCGCCGGTCACCCGGCCATTGGCGCCGAGATAGCCCATCACCGCCATCGCCGTCGTGGTCTTGCCGCAGCCGGATTCGCCGACGAGGCCGTAGCTCTCGCCGGGGGCGATGCGGAAGGACACGTCCGGCACGGCGAGGACCGTGTCGTCCTTGCCCTTGAACTCGATGCGCAGATTGCGGACCTCGAGCAGGGCATCCGCAGGCATGGCCGGCGCGCCGGAAGCGCCCGGATTGGCGATATCGAGTGCGATCATGGCTTCCAGGCCTCCCGCATGCCGTCGGCGAGCAGGTTGAAGCCGAGGACGAGGCTGACGATGGCGATGGAGGGGGCGATCGACATCAGCGGCCAGACATTGATCACCGTCGTCGTCTCGCGCACCATGCCGCCCCAGTCGGGATTTGGCGGCGGCAGGCCGAGGCCGAGAAAGCCGAGGATGCCGATGGTGATGATGGTGTAGCCGATGCGCAGGCAGGCATCGACGATCAGCGGTCCCCGGCAATTGGGCAGGAGCTCGACGATCATGATGTAGAGCGTGCTCTCCGCCCGGAGCCGGGCGGCGGCGACATATTCGCGCTCCTTCAGGTCCAGCACCAGGCCGCGCACGATGCGCCCGATGCCCGGCGCCGAGGCGATGGTGGTGGCGACGATGATGTTGAGGACGGAGGGGCCGATATTGGCGATGAGGATGACGTAGAGGATCAGCACCGGGAAGGCGAGGATCACGTCCGACATCCGGCTGACCAGCATGTCGACGAGGCCGCCGAAATAGCCGGCGAGCATGCCGATGACGATGCCCACGATCATCGCGACCGCCACCGAGAGCGGCGCGACGACGAGAACCGTCCGCGCGCCGAAGATCAGGCGGGAGAGGATGTCGCGGCCGAGGATGTCGGTGCCCAGGAGATGGGCGGCCGAGGGATTGGGATCCGCCATCGCCATCACGTCCTGGTTCGTCGGCGAGACGAGCGGCAGCACAGGGGCGAGGACGGCGAGCATGACCCAGAACAGGATCAGCGCCAGCCCGATCACCGCGGTCGGCGAACGGAAGAGCCTCAGCCAGTTGCGCCGGCGGCTGGCGACGCGGACAGGAGGCGGCATGGTATCGATGCTTTCGGTCGACATGCGATCACCTCAGCCGGATGCGGGGATTGAGCGCCATGTAGCCGAGATCGCCCAGAAGCTGGGTGACGATCGCGACGGCCACGGTGACCAGCGTCGCCGCCTCCACCGTGGAGATATCCCCGAACAGGCTCGCCTCGAGCAGCATGCGCCCGAAGCCGGGATAGGCAAACACCAGTTCCGTCACCACCACGCCGCTGATCAGGAAGTTGAGCTGCAGCAGCAGCACGGTGAAGGGGGCGATCATGGCATTGCGCAGGGCGTGGCCGAGGATGACCTGGCGCGGGCTCAGCCCCTTCAGGATGGCGGTGCGGATATAGGGCTTCTCCATCACCTCGATCATCGAGACGCGGATCATGCGGGCGACATAGCCGAAATCGTAGATGACCAGCACGGCCACCGGCAGCACCATCTGGGACGGCACCGACCATCCGCCGCTCGGATCGAGCGGGCTGGTGCCCGGCAGGACGGGCCAGAGGATGACGAACAGCGTGACGAGGAACACGCCGGAGGCGAATTCGGGGATGGAGGTGAAGGTGATGCAGAGCACCGACAAGGTGCGGTCGAGCCCGCTCCCCTCCTTCAGGCCCGACAGCACGCCGAAGAGGATGGACAGCGGCACGATGAGCGCGAAGGCGAGGCCGGCGAGGATCGCCGTATTGCCGAGGCGGTCCCACAGCACGTCGTTGACCGGCAGCTTGTAGAGGGTCGAATAGCCGAAATTGCCGAAATATCGCGCACCGCGCGGATCGCTGAAGTTGAGACCGTTCGTCGGGTCCTGCAGGGGATCGGGAATGGCGCCGACGAGGACGCCGAGCCAACGGCCGTAGCGGACCGGCAGCGGATCGTTCGCCTTCAGCTTCTCGGTGAGGATGTCGACCTGTTCCTGCGTCGCGAATGGCCCGAGCGACTTGCGCGCCACGCTGCCCGGCGTGAACTCGGAGACGGCGAAGACGACGAAAGACGCCACCAGCATGGTAGCCAGCATCAGGACGAGGCGTTTGGCGAGGAAGGCGACCATTGAAACGATACGATGTCCGGTTGTTCGGAGCGTCGGGGCATCCCGGACGCGAAGCAGCACGTCAGCGATGCCTCGCGTCCGGGATCGCATGTCGAAAGAGGTTCATTCTGCGGGAGGTCCCGTGTCCGCACCACACCCTTGGGAGGGTGCAGTGCGCACGGGATGTCTCCGTCTCTTCGGCTGCGATTGATCCGCTGAAGGCGCGGGGCGGCCGGCTCAGGCCGAGACCGCGCATTCGTTGGCGAAGATGTATTGCGAGGGATGCAGCTTGAATCCCTGCACCTTCTTGTCCATCACGGTCGAGAAGACGCGCCAGAAGGGCTGCACGATCGGCCCGTCATCCTGCATCAGCGCCTCGATCTTGGCCATCACCACCTTGCGCTTGTTGGCGTCGAGGATGCCTTCGGCCTCGCTCAGCAGCTTGTCGAACTCCGGATTGGAATAGCCGGATTCGTTCCAGGCCGCGTTGGAGCGGTAGGCGAGCGCCAGCGTCATGATGGCGAGCGGGCGATGGCCCCAGGCCGTGAGGCTGAACGGCACCTGCGTCCACACTTCCCAATACTGGGCGCTGGGCAAGGCCTTGATGTTGACCTTGACGCCGATGTCCTTGAACTGCTCGGCCAGCACCTGTGTGGTGTTGAACTCCCACATCGGATCGGGCCGCGTCACCATGTCGATCTCGAAGCCGTCGGGATAGCCCGCTTCGGCAAGGAGCTTCTTGGCCTTCTCGACGTCGCGGCCATATTTCGGCAGCGGCGCATATTCGGGATGCGAGGGGGCCACATGATGGTCCTCGGCCGAGATGCCGGCGCCGAGCAGCGAGGTCTGGATCACCTTGTCGTGGTCGATGGCGTAGCGCATGGCCTGGCGGACGCGCTTGTCGCCGAAGGGCTTGTGGTCGGGGCGCATGCGGGCGACGGCGGTCTGCGTGGTCTCGACCTTGAGCACCTGCACATGCGGGAAATTCTTCATCGCGTTGATCTGCACCGCGTCGGCCTCCGACAGGCCGTCGACCTGGCGCGAGGCCATGGCGGAGATCAGCGCGCCCGGATTGTCGCCGAGATCGATGAACTCGAAGGTGTCGAGGTGCGGGCCCTCGCCCCAGTAATCCTTGCGGGCCTTGTACTTGGCGCTCTTGCCGACGGTGAACTCGACGAGTTCGAACGGCCCGGTGCCGTTGGAGCCTGGCCCGAACGAGCCCTTCTCCGCGGGATCGATGATGAACATCGGATAGTGGAAGAGGTGCTCGGGCACCGCCACCTGCGGCGCGAACGCGTTGAGGCGCACCGTATGGTCGTCCACCTTCTCGATCGCCTTGTCGGACCACAGCCGGCTCGACTTCTTGGGCTTGCCGTCCTTGTCCTTCTCGCCGGTCTCGTATTCCTCGACGAGATAGCCGGTGAACAGGCCGAGCATCGAGGAACCGACGGCGGGATCGCTCACGCGCTTCAGGTTCCACACCACGTCGTCGGCGGTCAGCGGCCGGCCGCTGTGCCACTTGATGTCCTTGCGCAGATGCAGCGTCCAGGTCTTGAGGTCGTCGCTCGCCTCCCACTTCTCCAGGAGATAGGGCCGGGTGATGTTGTCGCGCCCGGTGAAGGTGAGATATTCGCAGACCTGGCGGATGACGTTGGAGCGCTCGGCGAAATCCGCCAGATGCGGGCTCTTGATCTCCATGCAGCGCATGCCGATGCGCAGATTGCCGCCCTTGGGGAGTTCGTCGGCCTTCGCGGCCGAGAGGGTCGGATCGACTTCGCCGATCGCCTCATAGGCGACCGCAGCGGAGAGGCCGAGCAGGGTCGCGAAACGCAGGAACGATCTCCGGTGGAGCTGGCCTGCCTTCATGTCTTCGATAAGTGCCGGTATTTTCGGATGCGGATGTTCTGTCACCGGATCGTTCCCCGTCCTGTTGTGCATACTCTGGATCTAAAGCTTTTCGTCTTCTTCCGTCTCGCTCTGGAGGCCGTTTTTCTCCAGATAAGAGGAATTATACTTCGCTTGTACAGGTGAAACTCATTCCTTCGGATTGGATCCAGAAGGCCTTGCGACTTAGAACTAGGGCCTATTGCCGACCGTGAAAACGCACAAACGCGACATTTGACCTACAATAGGCGACAAGCTGCGCCCGGATTGATCACCCTGTGCTCTTGCTCAATTTTTCGGCACGAGACCCTCGTTCCGCGTCGTCCGCGGCGTCACGCCGAAATGTGCACGATAAGTGCGACCGAAATGGGTGGAGGACATGTAGCCGCAGATCTGCGCCACCGCGGAGATCGACAGGTCGGTGCGCAGGAGAAGGTCGCGGGCCCGTGTCATGCGAAGGTCGGTGTAGAAGGCCGACGGCGTCTTGCCGAGATGGGACATGAACAGGCGCTCGATCTGTCGTGTCGACATGTGGACGCGGCGCGCCAGCACCTGCAGGTCCACCGGATTCTGGATCGAGTCCTCCATCGCCGTGATCACCTCGGCGAGCTTGGTATGTCGGATGGAGAAGCGCGATTGCGGCGTCATGCGCTGGAACGCGTTCTGCTGGCGGATCTCCGGATGGTTGAACTGGTCGGAAATGCCGGCGGCAAGGGTACGGCCCCGGCAGGCCGCGATGATGTAGAGCATCATGTCCAGCGTCACCGTGCCGCCCGAGGAGGTGATGAAGAGCCCGTCCACCGCGAAGATCTCGTTGGTCACGATGCATCGGGGGAATTCCTCCTGGAACAGCGGCAGGAGCTCCCAATGGACGGCGCAGCGGCGGCCGTCGAGCAGCCCGGCCTGGGCGAGCAGGAAGGGACCGGTGCTGATGGCGCCGAGCACGACGGCCTGCCGGTGCAGCCGCCTGAGCCAGGCGAAGACCTTGGGATTGTAGTGGCTGGCATGGTCGAGCCCGGCGCAGACCATCACGAGATCGCAATGCGGCATCGCGTCGATCGAGCAGTCCACCGGCATCACCGTGCCGGCGCTCGCCATCACCCCGGCCCCGTCGATCGAGATCAGCGTCCACTTGAACACCGCCCGGCCCGCCAGGCGGTTGGCCTGGCGCAGCGGGTCGAGGGCTGCGGCGAAGGTCATGAACGGGAAATTGCGCAGGAGGAAGATGCCGATGCTGATGGGTTCGGCCGCGGCGGCCAGCATTTCCAGGGCATTTGCGGCTTGAGTCTTCATGGTGCGACTTTACAAGAGACGCATCCGCGGAGCGAACCCTTCATGTCCCAGCATCTCGGCGCCGTCAGCCTCGTCGTGCGCGACTACGACGAGGCCAAGGCCTACTATGCCGGCGTCCTCGGCTTCGACATCGTCGAGGACCGCGACATGGGCGAGGGCAAGCGCTGGGTCACGGTGGCGCCTCCCGGATCGGGCGGGACGCGCCTCCTGCTCGCCAAGGCCGCCGGGCCGGCGCAGGCGGCGGCGATCGGCAACCAGACCGGCGGGCGCGTCTTCCTCTTCCTCCACACCGACGATTTCGGGCGCGACTATGATCTCTATCGCTCCCGCGGCGTCGAGTTCCGCGAGGAGCCGCGCCGGGAAGCCTACGGCACCGTCGCGGTCTTCGAGGATCTCTATGGCAATCTTTGGGATCTCCTGCAGAGCCGGATCGAAGGCCGCTGACGGGGCCGTCTGATCGTCACGCAAGGCAGCCGCCTCGGAGGTGAGGAGAGGCCGAGGGTCCGCCGGCTTTTGGTTGGCCCCTCGGGAGATCGGCTCAGCCGATCCACATGGAGACTTCGACATCCTCGGCGAACGGCGTCGACAGGTAGCCGCTTCGAGGAGAGCGTACGCGGGCCAGATATTCGGGGCTGTCGTCGGCATTGTCGGCAACGATGAAGGCGCCCGGCCCGAGGCGGCTCTCCAGCAGGCCGAGGATGTCGGGATAGAGCGACTTGGCGCCGTCGAGCAGGACGAGGTCGATCGTCTCGGGCAGATCGGCGCTCAGGGTCCGCAAGGCGTCGCCCTCGCGGATCTCGACGAGGTCGACAAGGCCCCCTTCCCTCAGGTTTTCGCGGGCACGCGCCACCTTCGAAGGCTCGAACTCGGTGGCGATCAGAAGGCCGCCGCCATTGTCCCGCAGGGCTGCGGCGAGGTGCAGGGTCGAGATGCCGAAGGAGGTTCCGAACTCGACGATCGTTCGCGCCCGGGAGCCGCGCGCCAGCATGTAGAGCAGCATGCCCGTCTCGCGCGAGACCGGGAGCGGAAAATCCTTCAGGCGGCCGTAGAAGGCGAGATAGTCGGTCCTGCTGTGTATCAGGCGCGCCAGTTCGTCGGGGGAGACGGCCGCGAAGTCGGGGCTCGCCTCCGGCGAAGCCGCGGCGGCCTCTTCGAACAAGCGGTCCAGCAGGGGCGCGAGCGGGGCGGAGGTCAGGGAGGTCATGGCGGGGCTCCGGTCTGGGGTAAGCGCGTCCTTGCGCCGGATTGAAAATACGACTAATTCATCGCATTCCCTATTCGCATTGCCGCGTTCCCCGCATGACCGACCGCCGAAGTACCCGGATTTCCTCACGAAAACAGCCCAGGCAGGTCCGTTCCGCCGGGCTGGTCGCCGCCATTCTGGAAGCGGCTGTTCAGGTTCTGGCGAAAGAGGGCGCGCAGCGCTTCACCACGGCGCGGGTGGCCGAGAAGGCCGGCGTCAGCATCGGCTCGCTCTACCAGTATTTTCCGAACAAGGCGGCGATCCTGTTCCGGCTCCAGAGTGATGAATGGCGGCAGACGACCGCGCTGCTGCGCGGCATTCTGGAGGATGCCGGAACGCCGCCGCTCGAACGGCTGCGCACCGTGGTCCGCGCCTTCATCCGCTCGGAATGCGAGGAGGCCGCGATGCGCGTGGCGCTCAACGACGCCGCGCCCCTCTATCGCGATGTGCCCGAAGCGCAGGAGGCGAAGGCCGCGGGAGACGGCATCGTCGAGGCCTTCATGCGCGAGGCGCTGCCCGATGCTCCGGAAGCGACCCGCGCTTTGGCCGGCGATCTCCTCACGACGACGCTCGGCGAAGTGGGCAGGCGGTTCTCGGAGGTCCCTCGGACGCCGGCGGAGATCGAAGCCTATGCCGACGCCATGGCCGCCATGTTCTGCGCCTATCTGAGAAGCCTCGGAGGGGGGTGAGGCAAAGGCCGGCGCCGATCGGCGAGGTTCCGGCCAGGCTCAGTCCCGTTCGATCGTGTTGACGTCGGACTGGGTGCCGTCGCGCCAGGTGATGCGCAGGCTGATCGACTTCGTCCTGGGCGGCACCTTGACATAGATCTTGGCGTTGTCCGGCACCGAGAACGGGTCCTTCATGTTGCAGGCCGGCAGGTCGAAGCGCTTGAGCGGCTCGCCGCCGTCGAGGCCATAGCGCAGGTCGCTGATGGCGCAGCGATAGGTGACGAGCGTGGTGAAATAGACCAGCGTGCCGTTGAAGTCGCGGAACTCGACCCAGCTCGGCGCGATCTGCTCGAGATTGCGGCGCTGGTCGTCATAAAGGGCGACCTCCGGATCGAAGCGGATCGGGAACGGGCCGACATCGGCGCCGTCGATCGTCCGGTAGCGCACGTCGATCACGCCGGCGGGCGCGCGCGGCGACATCTGGAAGGAGGGATTGGGCATGCGGTTGCCGGTGCGCTGGTCGAGCACGTCGAGCAGGCCCGTCTCCTTGAACTCGCCGCTGCCGCCGATGCGGTAGGCGATCTCCGTCGCGGGCTCCGGCAGGGACAGCGTCACCGTCCAGCCGGCATTGGAGCGCATGAAGCTGGCGATCGGCGCACGGCCGCCGCCTTGCCCCGCCTGCCCCAGCCTGGCATCGGGGCGGATCAGCGCCAGTTGCTGGCCGCCGGCAGTGCCCTGCTGGATGTTGAGGGCCTTGGCCGGATCGACCGTGGGCGGATTGGCGGGATTCTTCAAGGCGATCTTGGCATCCTTGCCGCCGATGATCACGCCCGGGCCGATCGTCACGCCCGTCCCGATGCTGACGCCGGCGCCGGCCTGCGTGGTGCCGGTGGTGTTGATCCGCGTCGGGACCGACGAATAGACATGGCCGGTTTCGGTCATCGCCGGCCCGCCGGCCTGCGCCCCTGATGCGCTGCCGTCCGAGAGCACGACGTCGCCGATCACCTGGTCGTAATAGGCCGGCGTCTGCTCGTAGCCGACGGAGGCGGCGAGGGCGCGCACGTCGACCTGCGTCTTCTTGGCGATCTCGACCAGCGTGCGGCCGGGCCGGGCGAGTTCGCCGAGGAAGCTGCGCGTGAACACCGAATTGGGATCGGCGTCCTGGTCCGACAGCCGGTCGAGCGCCTCCTGCTTGGCGCCGGCCGACATCAGCACGAACACGCCCTCGGGGGCGTCGATGCGGGCGAGCCCGCGCGCGACCGCCGCCGAGCGTGTGGTGTCGCCGGCGAAGGGGTTGTCGCGGCAGGCGTCGAGCACCAGGATCGAGACGCCGGCGCCGCGCTGGCGGATGCCGTCGATGATGCGCTGGACCGGGAAGGCGGCGTCGCGGATGAGGTCCTCCTGGTCCGACCGCGCCGCCGGCACGTCGGTGGGCAGGAGGTAGTTGGTGCCGCCGATCTCGAAGCCGTGCCCGGCATAGAAGAACAGCGCCCGGTCGCCCGGCTGGACGTCGGCGTCGAAATCCACCAGCGCCCGGCTCATGCCGCGCTGGTCGACATTGTCGACGCGGCGGACGACGAAGCCGAGCCTTTCGAGCTGGTCGCCGACGGCATGGGCATCGTTCACCGCCTTCTGCAGCGGGGTGACGTTGGCATAGGCGTCGTTGCCCACCACCAGGGCGACGTTGCGGGCCAGGGCCGCCGTACCCGCAAAGATGCAGGCGAGCCCGGCCAGCAGCGGCGCGGAAAGACGGCAAAGGCGGCGGCGCATGGAAATCCCCTCCTGCAGGCGAACATCGCAAACCTACATCGCCGCCACGAAAAAGGCACGACGGGCGGCCCCGCGCCGTGCGCCGACGCACGCCATGGCATCGCCGTCCGGCGCCGCGCTCCCGATCGCCGCATTGACAACCCCGCGCCCTCCGCTTAAAACGAGTTTTGTTATAACATAACACAGATTATCCCGGGCCGGCAGCGAGCCGGTCGCGGGTCCGAAACGATGGAGACCATGATGCGTCCAATGCCGAATGCGAAGGGCTGGATAGTGGCGACGGCCCTGCTGGCGGTGGCGTCGGCGGTGCCGGGCGTGGGGATGACCACCCGCGCCCTGGCGGCCGAAAAGACCAGGATCGTCGCTGCCGAGAATTTCTACGGCGACCTCGCCGGCGAGATCGGCGGTGAGCATGTCAGCGTCACCAGCATCCTGTCCAATCCGGACGACGATCCCCATTTGTTCGAATCGAGCGCCTCCACCGCCAAGGCCCTGGCCGACGCGGAGATCGTCATCTACAACGGCGCCGATTACGATCCCTGGATGGACAAGCTGCTCTCCGCCTCCACCAATCCCGACCGCAGGACGATCGTCGCCGCGGATCTGACGGGCCGGAAGAGCGGGGACAATCCCCATCTGTGGTATGCGCCGGCCACCCTGCCCGCTGTCGCCGCCGCCCTCGAAGCGGAGCTCGAAAAGCGCGACGGCGCCCATGCCGCCGCCTTCAAGCAGAACCTCGCCAGGTTCGACGCCTCCTTCGCCGCCCTGATGAAGCAGGTCGATGCGATCAAAAGCAAGTATGCGGGCACCGAAGTGACTGCCACCGAGCCGGTTTTCGGCTATATGGCTGAAGCCCTCGGCTTCAAGATGCTGAATTACGAATTCCAGGTCGCCACCATGAACGACACCGAACCGAGCCCCAGCCAGGTGGCCGCCTTCGAGAAAAGCCTCGCGGACGGGTCGGCCAAGGTCCTGTTCTACAACAGCCAGGTCACCGACGAGACGACCAAGCGCCTGCTGCGGCTGGCCGAGGAGAACAAGGTGCCGGTGGTCGGCGTGACCGAGACGGAACCCGCCGGCAAGACGATCCCGAGCTGGTTCGGCGGCCAGTTGCACGAGGTCGAACAAGCCTTGGCCGGTCTGCACAAGTGACAGCCATCGCCTTCGAGAAGGTCAGCCTGACTTTCGGGAAACGCCGGATCCTTTCCGGCGTCTCCTTTTCCATTCCCGAAGGCCTGTTCGTCGGCGTCCTCGGGCCGAACGGCGCCGGCAAGACCACACTGATGCGGGCCGTGCTCGGCCTCGTCACGCCGCAGAGCGGGCGGATCGGCGTGCTCGGCCAGCCGCCGCGCCGCGGCAATCCCCAGATCGGCTACATGCCGCAGATGCGGCGCGGTGCAGCGCAGCTCGGCCTCAGCGGCTTCGAGCTGGTGCTCGGCGCCGTCGGCGGCACGCGCTGGGGCTGGCCGCTGACCTCGAAGGCCGACAAGGAAGCGGCATGGTCGGCGCTGGAACGCGTCGGCGCGGCCGACCTCGCGAAGCGGCCGATTTCGCAGCTTTCCGGCGGCGAGCGCCAGCGCGTGCTGATCGCCCAGGCGCTGATCGGCGAGCCGAAGCTCCTGCTCCTCGACGAACCCCTCGCCAGCCTCGATCCGGCTCATCAGCGCGGCGTGGTCGAGCTCGTGCAAGACATCGCCCGCGAACGCCGCATCTCCGTGCTGTTCTGCGCGCATGAGATCAATCCGCTGCTGCGAGCCCTCGACCAGGTGCTCTATCTCGGCAATGGCAGGGCGGCGATCGGCGCCGTCGACGAGGTGGTGAACCGCCACGTGCTGTCGGACCTCTACCGCACCCCCATCCATGTCGCCCGCATCAACGGCCGCATCTTCGTGATGGCCGAGGAGGGAGAATTGGAAAGCCACCGCCATGACGAGGACGGCGCCGCCTGATGTTCGAGTATGAATTCATGCGCAACGCCTTCGCGGCGTGCACCATCGTCGGCATCGTGGCGGGTGCGGTCGGTTATTTCCTCGTGCTGCGCGGCGAGACCTTCGCCGGCCATGCGCTCTCGCATGTCGGCTTTCCCGGCGCGACCGGGGCGGTGCTGATCGGCATCTCGCCCTTCCTCGGCCTCACCTTCTTCACGGTCGTCGCCGGCATCGGCATCGGCCTGCTCGGGGAACGGGCCCACCGCGACGTGGCGATCGGCATGGTGCTCACGCTGTCGCTCGGTCTCGGCCTGCTCTTCCTGCATTTCTACACCGCCTATGCCAGCATGGCGACGAACCTGCTCTTCGGCAACGTGCTCGGCATCAGCCGGGACACGGTATGGATCCTGGCGGCGCTCGGCCTCGCCTGCCTCGTCGCCCTCGCGGCGATCGGGCGGCCGCTGCTGTTCGCCAGCCTGCAGCCGGAACTGGCGGAGGCGCGCGGCGTGCGGCTCGGCCTCGTCTCCGCGCTGTTCATGGTGATCGTCGCCGTGACGACGGCGGAGGCGATGCAGATCGTCGGCGTGCTGCTCGTCTTCGCGCTGATGGTCGCCCCCGCCGCCACCGCCATGCGTGCGACGAAACGCATCAGCCACGGCATCCTCGTCTCGGTCTCGGTCGCCGTCGTCACCGCCTGGCTCAGCCTCGCGCTCGCCTTCTATACGGACTGGCCCACGAGCTTCTGGATCACGGCGATCGGCGCGGTTGCCTATCTCGCTTCGACGCGGGTCGCGATCGGGAATTCAAGGTAATTTAATACCACTCCGTGCGCGCCTTCACCTCTCGTTGAGGAAGTGTCATTTCAATGACAGTAGAAAGGCGCCCGCCACGGTGTCGTCACTTGCCCGGCGCAATTGGGGGTGCTACGCGTACCGGCGTTTGGGGGTTTAGGCGTCAAACATTCAAGGAGACCGACTATGTTGAAGAAGATCGTTGTGGCTGGCGCGGTGTCGCTGGGCGTCCTCGGTGCGGCTCTCTCCGCGTCCTCGGCCCAGGCTGCTGTAAAGCATCATCACCACCGCCATCATCACGTGGTCCATCATCACCATGTGGTGCATCACCATCATGTGATCCATCACCACAAGAAGAAGATGTGATCGCGAAGAAGATCTAATCGTGTCGGCTGCACCGCGCGCAAGCTGGTGATGCTTCGATAACCTCGCCCGGCCGGGCAACCGTGCCGGGTTTATCTTTGTCCGGCCACGGCCAGGTCGGCGCAGACCTGACGATCGCTTCCGCCCGCTGCGATGCGCCGTGCCGAACGCCATGGCGGAGCGATGAATCGGGCTGCCCAGGACACCCCGAGCATGGACAGAGCGTCCCTTCCTTGCTTTACCGGGTATGGCAGCCACCGGTCCGGGACAAGGGTGGATTCCGTGGCGTCGTCCCCTTCCCGCATCTGGCGTCGGCGGCTGTCCTGCTGATATAGGACACCATGCCACGCGCCGAAGTTGCAGAGGTCCGCGGCCTGATATTCCAATCCGGGGACGTTTCGCGTGACAATTCTGGACAGTCAGCCCGATAGCGGCGGCGACATCGATTCCCGCTATGCCTGGACGAGGCTCGCCCTGTCCGTCGTTCTCGGCACCATCGCCTGCGTCGGCACATGGTCCGTCGTCGTCGTCCTGCCGACGATCGAGGTCGAGTTCGACACCATCCGCGGCGGTGCGTCCCTCCCCTATACCTGCACCATGCTCGGCTTTGCGGCCGGCAGCGCGGTGATGGGGCGCCTCGCCGACCGCTTCTCCATCGTGGCGCCCATCTGCATCGGCGCCGTCCTTCTCTGCGCAGGCTATGTCCTCGCCGCCTTCTCCTCGGATATCTGGCAGTTCGCGCTCGTCCACGGGCTCTTCATCGGCGTCGGCTCGGCGTCGGGCTTCGCCCCCCTGATGTCCGACCTGTCGCATTGGTTCCGGAAGCGTCGCGCGCTCGCCGTCACCATCGCCGCCTCCGGCAGCTATGCCGCGGGCACGGTCTGGCCGCTCGTGGTCGAACATTTCCAGGTCTCGCAAGGCTGGCGGGCGACCTATGTGGGCATCGGCCTGTTCGTGCCGGCCGCCATGCTGCCGCTCGCCTTCCTGATGCGCCGCCGTCCGGTATCCGCGGCCATCGCCGAAGCGGAATCCACCACCCGGGAGGCACGCGTGAGCCTGGGGCTGTCGCCGCGGGCGCTGCAGGGGCTGCTGGTCGTCGCCGGTTTTGCCTGCTGCACGGCGATGTCGATGCCGCAGGTCCATCTCGTCGCCTATTGCGGCGACCTCGGCTACGGCGTGGCGATCGGCACGCAGATCCTCTCGCTGATGCTGGGCCTGGGTATCATCAGCCGCCTCGCCTCCGGCCTGGCTGCCGACAGGATCGGCGGCGGCCCGATGCTGCTGCTGGGATCGGCCATGCAGGCCGCCGCCCTCCTCCTCTATCTTTTCTTCAATTCCCTCTCGTCGCTCTATGTGATTTCGGGCCTGTTCGGCCTGTTCCAGGGCGGTATCGTCCCGATGTACGCCGTCATCATCCGGCAGTTCCTGCCGCCGCGGGAAGCCGGCGCGCGGATCGGCTTCGTCATCATGGCGACCATTCTCGGCATGGCCTTCGGCGGGCTGAGTTCCGGACTGATCTTCGACGCCTCGGGCTCCTACCGCCTGGCCTTCCTGCACGGCTTCCTGTGGAACTGCGTCAACCTCGCTTTGGTGGCATGGCTGATCCTGCGGCCGAGAGCGAAACCCCGCGCCGGCGAGGCAGCCTTCCGCTGAGTTTCGCGCCAGGCGGGCCGCCGCCTATCCCTGCGCCATGGCGCGGGCGAGCACCTCGAAGACACGCCCATCGCCGCATTGGGCGGCGTTGAAGCGCATGAAGCGGCCGGCACCGCGCGAGACACTGAAGACGTCGCCCGGCGCCAGCACCACGCCCTCGTCGAGGGCGCGCCGGGCGACCGGTCCCGAATCCAGGCCCTCAGGCAGCCGCATCCACAGGAACATGCCCGCCTCGGGTTCGACGAAGGGCGTGAGCCCGAGCGCCGTCAGCTGCTGCAGCGTCCGGGCCATCGCCCTGGCAAGACGGGGCCGCAGCGTATCGAGGTGGCGCCGATAGCTGCCGTCGGTGAGCAGCCGGAAGGTCGTCTGCGCCGCCATGTCGCTCGCCCCGAAGCTGGTGGCGAGGGCGAGATCGGTCAGCCCCTCGATCCAGTCGGCGCGCGCCACGACATAGCCGCAGCGCAGCGCCGCCGTCAGCGTCTTGGAGAAGCTGCCGAGATGGATCACCCGCTCGAGCCCGTCCAGCGCCGCCAGCCCCGGCGAAGGCCTCGCCTCGAAATCGGCGAAGATGTTGTCCTCGACCAGGATGAGGTCATGCCGTTCCGCCAGCTTCAGCAGGCGATGGGCGACACCCGCCCCCACGGTCGCACCGGTCGGGTTGTGGAGGACCGCCGTGGTCAGATAGAGCTTGGGCCGATGCTCGGCACAGAGCGCGGCGAAGCGCTCCAGGTCCGGCCCGTCCGGCGTGTAGGGAACGCCGATCGGCCTGGCGCGCTGGGCCTGCAGCATGGACTGGAAGTTGAAATAGCAGGGATCGTCGACAAGCACGGCGTCGCCCGGCTGCAGCAGGAAACGACAGACGAGGTCGATCGCCCGCGACCCGCTGTCGGTGAGCAGGATCGAGCCGGGCCCCGCATCGAGCCCGCGCTCGTCGAGACGGCGCGCCAGATGGTCCCGCAACGGGCGATAGCCCTGCGGCGTGCTGTAGCCGGTGAGGTTCGCGCCGGCATCCCGGGCGATGGCGCGCAGGCTGCGGCGGATCATGTCGCCGGGAAGCCAGTCGTCGGGAAGCCATCCGCAACCCGGCTGCAGCAGCCCGGCCTGCGCGGGATCCCGCCGTTCGAGCGACTGGCGCACGATCCATAACGGGTCGATGGCACGGTCCAGGCGCGGGCCGGCCTCGGCGAGCGCGAAGGGACGGACGCGCCCCGCCGCATAGAAGCCGGAGCCGGGCCTCGCCTCGACAGCGCCCTCGGCGACCAGCCTGTCATAGGCTTCGACGACGGTCGACTTCGACACGCCCTGCTGCTCCGCCAACCGGCGGATCGAGGGCAGCCTGGCGCCCGGCGCAGCGGCGGCCATCCGCCGGATCGCCGCCATCGCCACCTCGATCAGCGTGCCCCCCTCGACCTGCTGCAGCATCCGTCATCCTCCGTGGACCGGTACAGTTTGGACATATTGTACCGGCCCGTCCCTGTTGTCGCCAGTCCCGATATCCCATGGTCCGGCGCGAAAGACGGATTGAACGGACGGTGAAGCCATGGACGACAGAACCGCGGGCTGGATGAACGGATTTGCCGGCGTCGCCATCTTCTCCGGCTCCCTGCCGGCGACCCGCCTCGCCGTGCACGATCTCGATCCGCTCTTCCTCACCACGGCGCGCGCCGCCATCGCCGGCCTCGTCAGCATGGCCCTGCTGCTGATGCTCCGCCAGAAATGGCCGGCCCGCCCTCACCTCCTGCCGCTGGCGGTGGTCGCGCTCTGCGTGGTGGTCGGCTTCCCCCTGCTGACGGCGATCGCCCTGCAGAACGTGACGGCAGCGCGGGCGACGATCTTCATCGGGCTTCTGCCGCTCTCCACCGCCGTCTTCGGCGTGCTGCGCGGCGGCGACAGGCCGCGGCCGGGCTTCTGGCTGTTCTCCCTCGCCGGTGCGGCTCTCGTCGCCTTCTATGCGCTCGGACGGAACGGTTCGGGCAATTTCGTCGGTGACGCGTTGATGGCTGCGGCGATCGTGGTGTGCGGGCTCGGCTACGCCGAAGGCGCCAGGCTCTCGCGCGAACTCGGCGGCTGGCAGGTGATCTGCCTGGCGCTCGTCCTGGCGCTTCCCGTGATGCTGCCGCTCACCCTGGTGTGGCGGCCCGCCGGCCTCGCCGGGATCGGCTGGCCCTCGCTCGCCGGGCTCGCCTATGTCTCGCTGTTCTCGATGCTGATCGGCTTCGTCTTCTGGTATCGCGGCCTCGCCAAGGGCGGCATCGCCGCGGTCGGCCAGTTGCAGCTGCTCCAGCCTTTCCTGTCGCTCGCCCTGTCCGCCCTCCTGCTTGGAGAGCAGGTCGGCCTCGCGGTCTGGGGCGTCGCGGCCTGCGTCGTGCTCTGCGTCGCCGGCGCCCGGCGCCTCGCCTGAGAGGCCCCGCGGCAGCCCTGGGCACCGGCCCGCTGCGACGGATCGTCCCGATAAAGGGGTTGAACACCTGCCGCTCCCGGGTCCATAGGCTTCCGACATTATCGGTCCGCCAATGTGACGAGGAAAAGCGAGCATCATGAAGGCGCAGGAATTTCCGGTGCTTCTGCGCCGCCGTACGGCAACCACCGCCGGGGCCATCGTCCTCGGGCTCGTCGCGCTCGTCTTCGCCTGGACGGCGGACCAGGCCTCCCGGCTGTTCGAGATGCTGTTCGCTCAGGCGCCCTATGCGCCCTTGATCGTCACGCCCCTCGGCCTCGGCCTGATCGTCGCTTTCACCCGGCGCTATGCGCCGCAGGCCCGGGGATCCGGCATCCCGCAGGTCATCGCCGGATCGGACGAACCTGACCGGGCCGTCGGCGCAGGCCTCATCTCGATGAAGACGGCAGCGGTTAAATTCGTGCTGACGGTGATGGCGCTGCTGATCGGCACCTCGGTCGGCCGCGAGGGACCGACAGTTCAGATCAGCGCCGCGATCATGGCCTTCATGCACCGCATCCTGCGCATCGAGCTTTCTTCGGCCGTGGTCATCGCCGGCGGCGCAGCCGGCGTCTCAGCCGCCTTCAATACGCCGCTGGCAGGCGTCGCCTTCGCCATCGAGGAACTCGCCGCCTCCTATCATCAGCGCCTCGCACTGCTCGCCATGGCGGCGGTGATGATCTCCGGCCTCGTCAGCCTCGGCCTGGCCGGCGATTACGTCTATTTCGGCGCCATGCACGAAACCCTGCCGCTGAAGGGGTCGCTGATGGTCGCACCGCTGGCGGGCGTCGTAGGCGGTGTCGGCGGCGGCCTGTTCTCGCTCGCCGTGCTCTCCTTCGCCGGCACGGCGTGGGCACCCGTGGCCTTCCTGCGCCGGCGGCCGGTCCGCTTCGCGGTCCTGTGCGGCCTCCTCCTCGCGATCTGCGGCATCGTCACCGGCGGTGCGACATGGGGAGCGGGCTACGATACGGCGAAGGCCCTGGTCGAATCGCATCCCGAGCCCTTGTGGTTCGGCCCGGCGAAATTCTTCTCGACCCTGATCACCATGCTGAGCGGCACGCCCGGCGGCATCTTCGCCCCCACCCTCGCCACCGGTGCCGGCGTCGGCAACATGCTCGCGGCCTTGTTTCCCGGCCAGCCCCTGGGCGGCGTGGTCCTGCTCGGCATGATCGGCTATTTCGTCGGCGTCGTGCGGGCGCCGCTGACGGCCGTGCTGATCATCTCCGAGATGACCGACAGCCGTGCCATGGTGCTGCCGCTGCTCGCCACCGCCATCATCGCCGACGGGGTCTCCGCGCTGGTCTGCCGCGAGCGGCTCTACCATGCGCTGTCGAAGGCCTTCATCCTGCCGCAGCAGCACGCGCAGCGGGTCGAGACGGCCAAGGCCTGAGCCGGCCCCTCGCCGAATTGCGGCCAAGTACGCAGCCGACGGTAATTTCGGTGTTTTCCTTCAGCAATTTTTAAGCGGAGCCGCCTAGTTTCACCTCGACCTGGTCAGTTGCATTGTGTGAGCGTATCCATGACCGAGACTCTTCGCCCGCGGGTGAAATATGTAATTGGCCCGGACGGCAGTCCGTTGACCATCGCGGACCTGCCGCCTCCCGGCACCCAGCGCTGGGTCATCCGGCGCAAGGCAGAGGTGGTGGCGGCCGTTCGGGGAGGCCTTCTCAGCCTCGACGAAGCCTGCAGCCGCTATGTGCTGACGACGGAGGAATTCCTGAGCTGGCAGGCCTCGATCGACCGGCACGGGCTGGCGGGCCTGCGCACCACCCGCATCCAGCATTACCGCCAATAGGTCCGTTCGCGAATTTTCACGCCCTCCGGGAGACGGTTGAGAATTCGCGAGCGATCCGCCCGGCGCAGCGCCTTCTCTCTATGCGATGTGGCGCTGCCCCTCATCCCGGCCCTCTCCCCGCAAGCGGGGAGAAGGGGCGGCGGGCGCCGCGTTCCGAACCGACCCCTGTGGGGCACGATCCCCGGTTGGGCGAGATCGCATGCCGCAGATCTGTCTCGACGCCGAAGCCCCCTCGCCCCGCTTGCGGGGAGAGGAGAGAGGTGAGGGGCGGCGCAGCGGCCCAATGGCGATGGGCGAGGACCATTTCGGGCATGTGATCCGCTGCAAGGCTCAACCCCATTCACGCCTGTCTCAGAGGCCAGAGCGGCGGCGTGACCGAGCATTCCGGTCCACGCTGAAATCGAAACCCGATCGAGCAAACTCTTTCCGAACTACCTCAGATCCAGTAATCTCGGCGACCGCCTCCCGCCCTTGAGATAGATATACCGAAAGCCCTCATGCCGACCTGGGGAGCTTGGACGAAGGTCATCACCCAAACATAATAGACCGCCTATAGCGAATTCAAAATTCTCATCAAAACATCTTCTCCGCCTTCCACGCTCTCGTCCCCTGAAAAGCGGCTTATCTCTATATGCTCATCTTCAAATATATCTATTTCTATTCTTTCTCCGGGAATCGTAGCGGTAATCCGAATAGAGTCCGGACGCGTCCTTTCGATATAAAAATGAAGGCGGGCATCTTCGAGAAGACTGATCGTCTTGAAAATTGCGGATGACATACGACGCTCCCGGAAACCTGTCATTGTTCAAGAGGATGGCCAGCACTTCCTCCTGGCGCCGAGGGGGCAATTTTCCGTGACGCACGACACGTCCTGCAACGTGGCGCAGCCCCTCATCCTTACCTTCTCCCCGTGAGAACGGGGAGAAGGGGCGGCCGGCGTCGGGTTTCGAAACGGCAGAGCGAGTTTGCGGCCCGATAGCCTGCCGCGACGCCGAAGCCCCCTCGCCCCGCTTGCGGGAATAGGTAGAGGTGAGGGGCGGCGCAGCGGCCGGCATGCCGTCTGTGTCGGGCCTCTTCCTCGGCGAAACACAGCCCGCCACATGATTCGAACTTTGCGGATTTCGGCATAAGCCCTTCATCCTGAACGTGAATCCAAACCGGTTCACAATCAAAACGAAACACGCCTTTCGGCCGCGCCGGCCGGATTCGGGATTTCAGCGCGATGGCGTAAAGCCTTGTTGCCACATCGCTTTGCCGGAAAGCGGGATCCGCCTTGCCGCCGCTAGGCCCGCAATTCCCGCCTCAGGATCTTGCCCACATTGGATTTCGGCAGGTCGTCGCGGAACTCGACGAATTTCGGCACCTTGTATCCGGTGAGATGGGCCTTGCAGTGGCTGCGCACCATCTCCGCCGTGATCGCCGGGTCGCTGCGCACGACGAAGGCCTTGGGCGCCTCGCCCGCGGCACCGTCCGGCACGCCGATCACCGCCGCCTCCCGGATGCCGGGCAGCCGGGCGAGAACATCCTCGACCTCGTTGGGGAAGACGTTGAAGCCCGAGACCAGGATCATGTCCTTGCGGCGGTCGACGATGCGGAAATAGCCGTCCGGGTCCATGGTGGCGATGTCGCCGGTCAGGATCCAGTCCCCGCGCATCACCTTGGCGGTCTCGTCGCTGTAGCGCCAATAGCCGGCCATCACCTGCGCGCCCCGGACGGCGAGTTCGCCGGGCGTCCCCGCCGGCACCTCGTTGAAATCCTCGTCGACGCATTTGACGTCGGTGTCCGGGATCGGAATGCCGATCGTGCCGGGCCGGTAGGACCCGAGCGGGTTGAAGCAGACGACGGGCGAAGTCTCGGTCAGCCCGTATCCTTCGCCAAGCGGCACGCCGACGATCTTCGCCCACCGTTCCGCCACCGCCGCCTGCAGGGCCATGCCGCCGGCGACGCAGATCTTGAGATGCGGCTTCGGCAGGGCGACGAACCAGCTTTCGTTCAGCAGCCCGTTGAAGAGGGTGTTGACGCCGGTGATGAAGGAGATCGGATATTTCTCGAACACCTTCCGGAGATTGGCCAGCGGCCGCGGATTGGGCACCATGACGATATGGCCGCTGCGGGCGGCGAAGGTCAGGAAGTTCACCATGAACGCGAAGATATGGTAGAGCGGCAGCGCCGTGAGGATGGTGTCGTTCTGCGAGATCTTGCTGCCGGCGAAGGCCAGCACCTGCAGGACGTTCATGATCAGGTTGGCATGGGTGAGCATGGCCCCCTTGCTCACGCCGGTGGTGCCGCCGGTATATTGAAGGCATGCGACGGCGGAGGGATCGAGCCCGGCCGTGATGTCGGCGATCTTCAGGCCCCGCGCCAGGCGCGCGCGGCCCTGCGCCAGCGCCGTCGCGAGCCGGATATGGGGAAAGGCGGCCGGCGGAATTTCCTTGCGGATGCGCTTCTGTACGAAGCCGATGACCGTGCGCGGGACGACCGGGAAGAATTCGGCGGCGCTGACGAGGACGACATGCGGCACCGGCGTCACCGTCAGGACGGCCTCGGTGCGCTTGGCGAACATGTCGATCACGACAAGGGCCGAAATCTCGGCGTCCGCGAACACCGCCGCGGTCTCCTCGGCGACATAGAGGGGATTGACGTTGACGAGCGTGCAGCCGGCCTTGAACACCCCGAAGGCCACCACGGGATAAGCCAGGCCGTTGGGGGCCTGGATCGCCACCCGCGAGCCGGGGGCAAGCCGCAATTCCCCGCTGAGATAGGCGGCGAACTGGTCCGAGAGCCGGTCGACCTCGCCATAGGTGAGGGACCCCGCCATGCCGTTGGGCATGACGCAGGTAAAGGCCACCTTGTCGGGCGTACGCCGCGCCGCCTGGGTCGCAATATCGCCGAGCAGCCGATACGGCACCTCCTCGACATGCGGCTTCATCTCGCCGCTATAGGATGCCAGCCATGGTTTGCTGGTGGCTGACACGACCGCTGCCATGATTCCTCCCGGGAACGCCTGTACACGGCCATCATGCGCCTTTTGCCAAGTCGGGCAAGCGAGGAGATGCCGCGGCCCGGATGGCCGGGCATCGACCCTGCCCGCGCAAAGGCGCGAGTGGAAGGGCGATCACCGATCGCCCTTTTCGCAAACGGAGAGCCAACCGAAAAGGAGGAGGTCGATCGGTGATCGACCCTCCCATCGCGTGGCCCACTCGCCGCGGGAAGGCTCGGAGGGGCACACTACCCCATCTTCACCATGACATGGCGCACCACCGTGTAGTCCTCGAGCGCATACATCGACAGGTCCTTGCCGTAGCCCGAGGACTTGACGCCGCCATGCGGCATCTCGTTGGTGAGCATGAAGTGGCAGTTCACCCAGGTGCAGCCATATTGCAGCCGGGAGGCCGTCTGCATCCCCTTCGAGACGTCGCGCGTCCACACCGACGAGGCGAGCCCGTAGTCGGAATCATTGGCCCAGGCCACCGCCTGGTCGACATCGTCGAAGCGCGTCACCGAAACCACCGGGCCGAACACCTCGCGGCGCACGATCTCGTCCGATTGCAGCGCCCCGGCGACCACGGTCGGCTCGTAGAAGAAGCCCCTGCCCGGTTCCTGATGGCCGCCGGCGGTGACATGGATGTGCTTGTGTTCGGTCGCCCGCTCGACGAAGGAGGCGACGCGCGAACGCTGGCGGGCCGAGATCAGCGGGCCGATATCGTTGTCGTCGTCGTTGGGCTGGTTGTATTTGAGGCTCTTCACCGCGGCGGACAGGTCGGCGACGAGATTGTCGTAGACCTTGCTGCCGGCATAGATCCGGCAGGCGGCCGTGCAGTCCTGCCCGGCATTGTAATAGCCGAAGACCTTCACGCCCTCGACCACCGCATCGATGTCGGCGTCGTCGAAGACGATCACCGGCGCCTTGCCGCCCAGTTCCAGATGGGTGCGCTTGATCGTCCTTGAGGCGGCCTGCAGCACCTTCTTGCCGGTGGCGACGTCGCCCGTCAGCGACACCATCGCCACCTTCGGATGGTTGATCAGGGCGTTGCCGACGCTCTCGCCGCGCCCCACCACCACATTGACCACTCCCTCGGGGAAGATCTCCGCGATCAGGGTCGCCAGCTTGAGCATGGTGAGCGGCGTCTGCTCCGAGGGCTTGATCACGATGGTATTGCCGCCGGCGAGCGCGGGGGCGAGCTTCCAGGCCGCCATCATCAGTGGATAGTTCCACGGCGCGATCGAGCCGACCACGCCGATCGGGTCGCGCCGGATCATCGAGGTGTGTCCGGGCAGATATTCGCCGGCCGCCAGGCCGTGCATGTTGCGCACCGCCCCGGCGAAGAAGCGGAAGCAGTCGACGATGGTGGGGATCTCGTCCTGCAGCACGCGGATACGCGGCTTGCCGCAATTGAGGGCCTCCAGCGTGGCGAAGCCCTCGGCTTCCTTCTCGATCGCGTCGGCGAGCTTGAGCAGCAGGGCCGAGCGTTCGCCGGGCGTCGTGCGGGACCACGCGGCGAAGGCCTTGTCGGCGGCCTCCACCGCAGCGTCCACCTGCTCGACCGAGGCCTCCGGCAAATCGATCAGCGTTTCCTCGGTCTTGGGATTGAGCACTTTTTCAGGCGATTCCGTCCCGGTGATGAACCGGGATCCGATCAGCATCTTGGTGTCGAGCATGGCGAGCACTCCCTCTCTGGTTGCTATTTGCCGGAACCGGCGATGTTCTCGCCCTCGCGCGTCAGGTAATAGGCGGCGAGGATGGGCAGAGCCGTCACCAGGATGACGATGACGGCGACGACGTTGGTGACCGGGCGCTGGCGAGGCCGGATCAACTCGCCCAGCATCCAGATCGGCAGGGTCTGCTGCTGCCCGGCGGTGAAGGTGGTGACGATCACCTCGTCGAAGGACAGGGCGAAGGCCAGCATGCCGCCGGCGAGCAGGGCCGTGCCGATCGACGGCAGCACGACATGGCGGAACGTCTGGAAGCCGTCCGCCCCGAGGTCCATGGAAGCCTCGACCAGCGAGGGCGACAGGCGCCGGAAACGGGCCACGGCATTGTTGTAGACGACGACGATGCAGAACGTGGCGTGGCCGAGCACGATGGTCCAATAGGAGAAGGGAATCTCGACGAGGCTGAAGGCCGAACGCAGGGCGATGCCGGTGATGATGCCCGGCAGGGCGATCGGCAGGATCAGCAGCAGGGAGATCGCCTCGCGCCCGAAGAAGCGGCTGCGCGACAGGGCCGCCGCCGCCAGCGTGCCGAGGACGAGGGCGACCGCGGTCGACGCCAGGCCGACCCGCACCGACAGGCCGAGCGCGGCCCACACATCCGGCCGGTTCCAGGCCACGGCGAACCATTTCAGCGTATAGCCGGGCGGCGGGAACTGGTAGCTGCGCTCCTCGCTGGTAAAGGCGTAGAGGATGATGAACAGCAGCGGCAGATGCAGGAACACCAGGCCGGCGCCGGCGGCTATGCGCAGGGCAAGGGGCGAGCGGCTCGTCATGGGTGCTCCCGATCACAGCGCATCGAAGGCCCCCATGCGCTTGGCCGCGGCGAGGAACAGCCCCATGATCACCACCGGCACCACCGAGAAGGCGGCAGCGAGCGGGATGTTTCCGGCCGTACCCTGCTGGGTGTAGACGACCTGGCCGAGGATCAGCGAGGACGGCCCGACGATCTGCGGCACGATGTAGTCGCCCAGCGTCAGCGAGAAGGTGAAGATCGCGCCGGCGACGACGCCGGGAAAGGCGAGCGGGAGGATGACGCGCCGAAAGGTCTGGCGCGGGCTCGCCCCGAGGTCGCCGGAGGCCTCGATCAGCGACACCGGCACCCGTTCGAGCGCCGCCTGCACGGGCAGGATCATGAAGGGCGTCCACAGATAGAGGAACACCAGCACCATGCCGGTATAGCTCACCGACAGCGAAGGGCCGCCGACGAGCGGCGCGGCGAGCCATGCATCGAGCAGGCCGGCGAGGCCGAGCCGCTCCATCACCCAGCCGACGACGCCCTCCTTCGCCAGCAGCAGCTTCCAGGCATAGACCTTGACGAGATAGCTCGACCACAGCGGCATCATCACCGCCAGGTAGAAGACGGCCTTGAGGCGTCCCCGTGCATAGCGGGCGGCGTAGTAGGCGATCGGAAAGGCGATCAGCGCCGACAGCAGCGTCACGATCGCCGAGACCAGCACCGTGCGCTCGATGATGTCCAGATTGGCCGGCGAGAGCAGTTCGCCATAGGTCTTGAGCGTCGGCTCGCGGATGATGGTGCCGGAGAATTCGTCGATCGAGAAGAAGCTCTGGGCGAGAAGCGCGAACAGCGAGCCGAGATAGACGATGCCGAGCCACAGGAGCGGCGGCACCAGCAGCAGCATGAGGTAGAGCCCCCGCCGGGCGACCAGCACGTCGGACAGGTGCCGCAGGATGCTCTCCCGCGGCGCGGCGGGCACGGCCACCGTCATCACGGGCCCTCCATGACATGGAGCGCGCGGCGCGAAAAGCTCGCCCGGACCGGCGCGCCGGACGCATCCGCCGCCGCGAACGCGGCGGCGACCGTCGCCAGCAGCCTGCCGCCGCCCTCGGTTGCGATCTCCACGCGGTTGACCGCGCCATGATAGAGCACCTGGGCGACGGTGCCCGTCAGCGTGATCGCATCGGCTGCCGGCGAGGCGCCTTCGGCCAGCAGCGCGATCTTTTCCGGCCGCAGGCTCGCCGGCCGGTCGATGCCGGTCCAGGCCTTGACCTGCGCCGGCTCGATGATGTTGGAGCTTCCGACGAAATCAGCGACGAAGCGGGTGCGTGGCCGTTCATAGATGTCCTGCGGGCTCGCGACCTGCACGATGCGGCCCTCGTTGAACACGGCGACGCGGTCGGCCATCGACAGCGCCTCGCTCTGGTCATGGGTGACGAAGACGAAGGAGAGCCCGAGCGAGCGCTGGAGCGATTTCAGCTCGCTCTGCATCTCCTCGCGCAGCTTGAGGTCGAGCGCGCCGAGCGGCTCGTCGAGCAGGAGGACCTTGGGCCGCACCACCAGGGCCCGCGCGAGGGCGACGCGCTGGCGCTGCCCGCCCGAGAGCTGGCCGGGCCGGCGCTGCTCCATGCCGGAGAGCTTGACCATGGCCAGCGCCTCCCGGCCCTGCCGGTGGCGCTCGGCCTTGCCGATGCCGCGTATCATCAGGCCGTAGCAGACATTGTCGAGGATATTGAAATGCGGGAACAGCGCATAATCCTGGAAGACGGTGTTCACCGGCCGGCGATAGGCGGGAACGCCCTCAGCGGTCTCGCCGAAGATCTCGATATGCCCCGCCGTCGGCTGCTCGAAGCCGGCGATCAGGCGCAGGCACGTCGTCTTGCCCGAGCCGGAAGGGCCGAGCATGGCGAAGAACTCGCCGGGGGCGATGTCGAGATCGACACCGTCGACGGCCCGAACGGCACCGAAATGGCGCTCGACGCCGCGAAAGGAGACGGCCGCGGCCGAAAGGGGGAAGGAAGAAGGCATGGAAGCTTCCTGGGAGCGCGGGCGTCCCGCCCATATGCGCTAACTTAACTTAGCCGGGTGCAATGCTCGGGTCTCCCTTCCCCCTTGCGGGGAAGGGATGGGGGTCGAGACATAGTCTCGACCGATCACCGATCGCCCTTCTTGGAAACGCCGAGACTGCCGGAAAGGAAGAGGTCGATCGGTGATCGACCCTCCAATCACGGGCCGAAGTCAGCGCATAGGCGCGAGACGCCCGCTCTCAGGGTATCCTACCGGCCGCCGAGGACGGCGATATAGTCGGTGACCCAGCGGTAATAGGGCACGCAGGTCCCCTGCGTCGTGCATTTGGCGATCGGCGTCTTCCAGAAGCGGATCTTGGAGAAATTGTCGTAGCCGTTGGTCTGGCAGCCGGTGTCGGTCAGGAGCTTGGACGCCTTGCAGGCAGCGGGAACCGAGGGCAGCGAGCCGAACCAGGCGGCGACATCGCCCTGGACCTGCGGCTCGAGCGAATGTTCGAGCCACATATAGGCGCAATTCGGATGCGCCGCATCCGCCGCCATCATGGTGGTGTCGGCCCAGCCCGTCGCGCCCTCCTGGGGAATGGTGGAGGCGACCGGCTTCTTGTCGGACTGCAGCAGATTGACCTGGAACGGCCAGGAGCCGGAGGCGACGACGCCTTCGTTCTTGAAGTCGTCGACCTGCACATTGGCATCGTGCCAGTAGCGCTGGATCAGCGCATGCTGCTGGCGCAGGAGTTCCAGAGCCGCCTTGTACTGGTCCTCGTTGAGTTCATAGGGATCCTTGATGCCGAGCTCCGGCTTCTTGCTCATCAGGTAGAGCGCGGCATCGGCGATGTAGATGGCCCCGTCATAGGCCTGGACACGGCCCTTGTTGGATTTGCCGTCCGGCAGCTTCTGCTCCTCGAAGACCACGCTCCAGCTCTTGGGCGCTTCCTTGAACACGTCTGTGTTGTACATCAGGACGTTGGGGCCCCACTGGTAGGGCACGCCGTAATGCTTGCCGCCGACGGTGTGCCACGGCGCGTTCTGAAGCCGTTCGTCCACCGTCTTCCAGCTCGGGATGAGCGCGGTGTCGATCTCCTGCACCCGCTTGCCGGCGACGAGGCGCAGCGAGGCGTCGCCCGATGCGGTGACGAGGTCGTAGCCGCCCTCGTTCATCAGCGCGACCATCTCGTCCGAGGTGCTCGCAGTCTTCACATTGACCTTGCAGCTCGTCTTCTTCTCGAAATCGGTGACCCAGTCATAATTCTTGTCGGTGTCGCCGCGCTCGATATAGCCGGGCCAGGCGACGATATCGACTTCCCCCTCACCCTTGCCGAGATCCTTGGCGAGGGCCGGTACCGCCAATGCCGCAACGCCCGCGAGCATGACGATCAGTTTCAGCTTCGACATGATGTTCCCCCTGTTTGCCGTCGGGCGGATGCTGCAGAGTCGCGACGAGGACCACCTTCGCTCGGCTGACGCGCAGCATGACTCGACCTCGTGCGCGACGCCACATCATTCGAGAGATTGGCGGTATCGGAAAATCCGATAGGTACGAGGACAAATCGCTTCCCGGGAGCGCGGGCGTCCCGCCCATAAGCGCTAACTTAACTTAGACGAGCATAACGCTCGGGTCTCCCTTCCCCCTTGCGGGGAAGGGTAAGGGATGGGGGTCGAGACATAGTCTCGACCGATGAGATTGCCGTCCCGACCCCCACCCTTCTATTCCCTCCCCACAAGGGGGAGGGGGTCCCAAATGTCACGTTTATCAATCTAAAGTTAGCGCATATGGGCGTCACGCCCGCTCTCGGAAACGCCGCAACTGCCGGGAGAGGCGCGACTTTGGAAGGGCGATCACCAGATCGGCCTTCCTGGAAACGCAGAGCTTGCGACGCGGGAAGAGGTCGATCGGTGATCGCTCTCCCCACCCCGTGGCAACCATGCCGCCTCTTGCGGGCGGGACGCCCGCGCCCCCGGGAGGTCAGCGCCCTCGGCCTGCGCGGTAGGTGCGGGCCACCGCCACGAACTGGGCGGCGATCGGGTCCAGAGGCGAGCCGCGGCGCCAGCCGATCACCACCTCCACCGGCGGCAGGATCTCGGCGAGGTCGCGCGCTTCGATCTTGTCGCCCTCGAGCGACCAGGGCCGGTAGGTCAAATCGGGCAGGATCGCCACGCCGGCGCCGGTCGCGACAAGGCTCCGCGCGGCCTCGACCGAGCGGGTGCGGATCGCCACCGGCGGGCGGACGCCGGCGCGCCGCCACGCATATTCGGCCGCCTGCGCGATCTCGTCCAGCGCCAGCAGCACGAAGGGCTCGTCGGCGAGCTGCGCCACGCCGACCCGGTCGGCCTCGGCGAGGCGATGGCCGATCGGCAGCCAGAGCCGGTAGGGCGAAGCCTCCATGGTCTCGACCTGCAGCGCCGGTGCGGTCTTCTCCACGCCGGCCACCATCACCGCCACATCGAGCTCGCCCCCGACCAGGAGATGGTCGAGATAGTCGCGGCCGTCCTCGACGATCTCGACGACCACATGCGGGAAGGCCCGGCGGAAGCGGGCGAGAAGGTCGGGCAGCACGTAGCTCGCCACCAGCGGCGTGACCCCGAGCGCCAGCCTTCCCTCGACCGGAGCCGCCTCGCTGCGCAGCGCCCGGCGCGCATCGGCGATCTCCGACAGGATCTTGCGCGCATGGCGCAGGAATTGATGGCCCTTCAGCGTCAGTTCGACGCCGTGGGCCCGCCGGTCGAACAGGCTGAAGCCGAGATCGCCTTCAAGCTCGCGGATCGCCTCCGTCACCGTCGATTGCGAGATCGACAGCACATGCGAGGCGCGCGACACCGCGCCGTTTTCAGCGACGGCGACGAAATACTGGATTTGGCGGAATGAAAAGGCCATGACGGGCGGGAGCATAGGCAATCGCAGGCGCGACTGCCATCCGGCTCGGTTCACGCTTCGCCAGTTCAAGCAAGCGCTCCTCCCTTCGTCCCATCGGAGAAGGCAAAATCAGCGGCGCGTCGTGACGGACAATTCGGACATCATCATCGTCGGCTCGGGACCGGCCGGGCTCATCGCCGCGGAAATGCTGGCTAAGGCGGGGCACCGGGTCTCGATCCATGAGCGCCTGGCCTCCCCGGCGCGCAAATTCCTGATGGCCGGGCGCGGCGGCCTCAACCTCACCCACGGCGAGGACATGGCCGCCTTCCTTCCCCGCTACGGCCCGGCACGCGCCGCGCTGGAACCGGCCCTCGCGGCCTTTCCTCCCGAGGCCCTCCGGCAATGGGCCGAGGATCTCGGGCAGAAGACCTTCGTGGGGTCGAGCGGGCGCGTCTTTCCCGAGGGCTTCAAGGCCTCGCCTCTCCTGCGGGCCTGGCTCGGACGGCTCGCCGGCCTCGGCGTCACGCTGCACAGCCGCCATCTGTGGACCGGCTGGGACGAGGACGGCGCGCTGACCTTCACCGGCCCGGACGGCGCCACGCTCCGGCGACGTCCCGCCGCGACGCTGCTCGCGCTCGGCGGCGCGTCCTGGCCGCGGCTCGGGTCGGACGGCGGCTGGGTGCCGCTGCTGCGCAAGCGCGGCATCGACATCACGCCGCTCGTCGCCGCCAACAGCGGCGTCGAGATCGCCTGGAGCCCGTTCTTCCGCGACAAGTTCGCCGGCGAGCCGCTCAAGCGCATCGCCCTCACCGTCGGCAGCGAGAAGACGCGCGGCGAGGCGATGATCACGGCGCAGGGCCTCGAAGGCGGCGCGGTCTACGCGCTGTCCCGGCCGATCCGGGACTTCATCGCTTTGCAGGGCCAGGCCAAGCTGCGGATCGATCTCAAGCCCGATCTCACCCAGGGCGCCGTCGCCGCAGCCCTGAGGGCGCCGCGCGGCAGCCACTCCCTCGCCAACCATCTGCGCAAGACGCTGAAACTGCCGCCCGCCGCCATCAGCCTGCTGCGCGAGGCCAGCGGCGCCCACGGGCCGTCGGAGCCCGAGGCGCTCGCGCGGCTGATCAAGCAGGTGCCGCTGATCGCGACGGGGCAGAGCGGCCTGGAGCGCGCCATCTCGACGGCGGGCGGCATCGCCCTCTCCGCGCTCGACGAAGGCTACATGCTGCGCGATCATCCCGGCCTGTTCGCGGCCGGCGAGATGCTCGACTGGGAGGCCCCGACCGGCGGCTACCTCCTCCAGGCCTGCTTCGCCACCGGCGTCGCCGCGGCGAAGGGCATCGATGCCTGGCTGGCGAGCCGGCCGTAGCCGCCCCGCCCGGTCACGCCGCGGCGCGCCGAAGGGTCCGGCGGTAGAGGTCGAGCAGGGCCGGCCCGTCGACGCCGGTGCAGACGGCATGCGAAGGGCGGCCGTCCCAGGCGCCCGGCGGAAAGCCGAAACGATCCGGCTTCTGGATCGTCTGGCCGAACGCCAGCCCATCGCGGACCACGCGGATCGCTCCCCTCCGCGTCTCGAACAGATGCGGGGCCACGAGATAGATGGCCGCCGAGGAATCGTGCACGGAGATGCCATCGAGCCCCTTCCGGCGGTAGAAAGCCTCGTAGAAGCGCGAGATGTCCCAGATGAAGCGGCCGACGTCGCCGGCCTCCGCCGCGAGGTCCCGCAGATAGTCGGTCGTCATCAGCACTTCGTGGGTGACGTCGAGGCCGATGGCGGTGATCGGCCAGTCCGCCGCGAAGATCTCGTCCGCGGCCAGGGGGTCGCCATGGATATTGGCCTCGGCTGCCGGCGTGACGTTGCCGCCATGGCCGTTGTGGCCGAAGGCACCGCCCATGATCACCACGGCCTTGACCAGGCCGGCGATGCCGGGGTCCTCGCGCAGGGCCAGCGCCAGATTGGTCATCCGCCCGACCGCGAGCAGGGTGATCTCGCCGGGATGACGGCGCACCGTCTCGATGATGAAGCGATGGGCCGGTTGGTCGATCGGCTGCAGCGCCACGGTCTCGGGCAGGTCGATCCCGCCGAGACCGTTCTCGCCATGGACGAAGGCGGCGTGATGCGCCTCCTCTCCCGACAGGGGACCGGCCGCGCCGCGCGCGATCGGGGCATCGATGCCGAAACGCTCCGCCAGATAGAGCGCATTGCGGGTGGTGGTCTCGACCGGCGCATTGCCATGCCCGGTGGTGATGCCGACGAGTTCGATATCGGGCGAATAATGCAGAAAGAACAGCGCCATGGCGTCGTCGACGCCGGGATCGGTGTCGTAGATGATCTTATGGGAAGGCATTCGGGCACCAGAAACGGAAAAGTGACGGAAAACCCGTCGTCTGCGCTCCCGCCCCGCCAATGTCAATCGGCCTCCATTCTCGACAGTACAGGCTGGAATCTCTATAAACTATTGAAAACAAAAGGTTTTTTATTGCCGGATCCGCGTCCGTGTGCTGATATGGTGGCCCAGTCTCACAATGCCGGGGCCTTGAACCCCGCGGATTGAAGGATCGACCCATGCCGCTTCCCACCCCCGAGCAGACCCGTCCCGTCGGCTATCATGTCGACGCTCCCGCGGAAAACCTGCTCTTCACCGTCTATCGCTGCTGGATGGCCGGCTATGCCACCGGCGACGTCGCCTGCTGGGACATCGCCTGGGAGGCGCTCGCCCGCGAGATGCCGGCCGACAACGCCAAGCCGCTCTTCGGGGAATTCCATCATTTCGCCCGCACCTTGCGCGAGACGGCGCCCGACGGGATCCATTGGCGCCCCGCCGCCTGCCGGGCCCTGTGCCGCGACGAATGCTTCGTCCTCGCCATGGTCGATGCGGCGCAGCGCAACGACCGGGTGCAGCTTCTGAAAGCGGCGTCGCACCTCCTCGGGGCCGAGGGCCTGCATCCGGCGCTCGACGCGACGATGGCGCTCGCCAGGGCGCTGGCCCGCGCCGGCCTGTTCATCGCGCCGGTCAGCGCCGGTGCCCTCGACGTCATGACGCGCATGAGGCCGCCATCGGCGACGACCCATTGAGGGGCGGGCGCAGCTCGCAGCACGCCGCCCGCGCCTGTGCTATAGGCTCGGTCTCTCCTTCCCGAGTCGCCCATGCCGCATCCCGTCCGGACCTTCGAACACCTGACCATCCCCATGCCGGACGGCGTCAGGCTGGCCGCGCGGCTCTGGCTGCCGGACGGTGCCGAGGCCCAGCCGGTCCCAGCCGTCCTCGAATATATCCCCTACCGCAAGCGGGACGGCACGCGCTCGCGCGACGAAGCCATGCATGGCTGGTTCGCCGCGCGCGGCTATGCCGCCATCCGTGTCGACCTGCGCGGCTCGGGCGACAGCGAGGGCCTGCTGGAGGACGAATATCTGCTGCTCGAACAGGAGGATGCCTGCGCGGCGATCGCATGGATCGCGGCCCAGCCCTGGTGCGACGGCAAGGTCGGCATGATCGGCAAGAGCTGGGGCGGCTTCAATGCGCTGCAGGTCGCCGCGCACCGCCCGCCGGCCCTGAAGGCGGTGATCAGCGTCTGCTCGACCGACGACCGCTATGCCGACGACGTGCATTTCATGGGCGGCGCCCTGCTGTCCGACAATCTGTGGTGGGGGTCGGCGATGATGGCCTGGCAGGCCCTGCCGCCGACGCCGTCGCTCCATGGCGAGGGGTGGCGCGAGGCCTGGCGGCAGCGGCTCGACCGCCTCCCCTTCTTTCCGGCGATCTGGGCGTCGCACCCGTGCCGCGACGCCTATTGGGCGCAGGGCTCGGTCTGCGAGGACTGGTCGCGCATCGCCGTGCCCGTCTTCGCCGTGGGCGGATGGGCGGACGCCTATTCCAATGCCGTGCCGCGCCTGCTCGAACATCTGCCCGGCCCCCGCCTCGGCCTGATCGGGCCATGGGCGCACCATTATCCCCACGAAGGCGAGCCCGGCCCCGCCATCGGCTTCCTGCAGGAAGCGCTGCGCTGGTGGGACCACTGGCTCAAGGGCCGTGACACCGGCATCATGGCCGAGCCGATGCTGCGGGCCTACATGCAGGAACGCGGGACAGGCGGATGCGAGCGCGCCGGGCGCTGGGTGGGCGAATCCTCCTGGCCTTCCCGCCTCGTCACGCGCCGGCCGATGTTCCTTTCGCCCGGGCAGCTGTGGTGGCGGCCGGCTCCCTCGGCCGATCTCGCCATCCGCTCGCCGCTGTGGTGCGGCTCCGCCGCCGGCGAATGGATGAGCTCGCACCTGCCCGGCGAAGCGCCGGCCGACCAGCGCCTCGACGACGGCCTGTCGCTGGTGTTCGATTCCAAGGAGCTCGCCGACCGCACCGAAATCCTCGGCGCGCCGGAACTGGTGCTGGAACTCGCCTCGGACGCCCCGACGGCGCAGATCTGCGTGCGCCTCAACGACGTCGCGCCGGACGGCTCGTCCGAGCGCGTCTCCTACGCCATCCTCGACCTCACCCATCGCGCCGGCCACGCGGCACCCGAGCCGCTGACGCCCGGCCGCTTCGAGACGGTGCGCATCCGCCTCAACGACTGCGCCCACGCCTTCGCCGCGGGCAATCGCATCCGCCTGGCGATCTCCACCTCGGCCTGGCCGACCACCTGGCCGGCGCAGGACCAGGCGACGCTCACCATCCGCACCGGCGAAGCCGCGATGATCCTGCCCGTGCGCCGCCCCCGCCGGGAGGATGCCGCGCTGCGCTTCGAGCCCGTCGAGACGGCGCCGGTCGACGCGGCGACGGCCGGGGACACCGATACGCGCCGGCATTTCGGCCTCGACCTCGTCGCCGGCACCGCCCATCTCGTGGCGGAGGGGGACGCGTTCGGTGCCGCGCCGCTGCGATTCGAGGCGATCGACACCGCCTTCTCGCACCGGTTCCGCCGCGAATTCTCGATCCGCGACGGCGAGCCGGACAGCGCCTTCCAGGCGGTGACGCATCGCTGCGTGCTGGCATGCGACGGCTTCGAATTCCGCGTCGAGGCGGAGGCCCGGATGACCTCGACGCGCGAGGCGTTCGAGTTGACGGCCGCCATGCGCGCCTTCCAGGACGGGGCTGTGGTCTCAGAGCGCCATTTTCGCGAGACGATCTCCCGCCAGCCGGCATGATCGCTCGGCGCGGCCCTCTCAGGCCTGCGGCGCCCCGCCGGCATGCAGTCTCAGGCGCAGGTGGAAGCAGGCACCCTTTCCGCCGTCGACGAACTCTATCGTCGAGCCGCTTCCCGCCAGCAGCGAGCGGGCGATCGGCAGGCCGAGGCCGGTGCCTCCTTCGCTGCGCCTCGTGGTGAAGAAGGGCTCGAACAGCCGCTCGCGATCGGCGACCGCGACGCCTGGCCCGTCATCGGCGAGCACGAGGACGAGAAAGTCCTGTTCCCGCTGCGCCGAGATCACCATGGTCCGGGCGCCCGCCTGGCCGCTGTTCTCGATCAGCGTGGCCAGCACCGCTTCGAGCACCGCCGCCGGCACGCGGACCGCCGGCAGCGGCGTCTCGTAGCGCAGTTCGACGGCGAAGTCCGGATCGCGCAGCGCATCGGCGATGCGCCGGACAGCACCGTCGACCTCGGTCGGCACGACGTCGCCGCCGGTGGCCATGTCGGCCCGCGCAAGCTCCAGGAGCCGCGCCACCAGCCGCGACAGGCGGGCGGCGTCGCCCTCGGCATTGGCGATGAAATGGTGCCGCTCCTGCGGGCTCATGCTGTCGCCATGCTCGTCGAGGAGTTCCAGCGCGCCGCGTATGCCGGTGAGCGGCGTCTTGAATTCATGGCTCATCGCAGCGGCGAAATCGCGCAGATAGCGCGAGCGCAGGTCGATCTGCGCCGCCATGCGGCGGAAATTGTCGAAGAGGGCGCGGATCTCCACCGTCGCCGTCGCGGGCGTCGGCGGCACCTCGCTGCCGCCCCGCCCGACATGGGCGCTCGCCTGCGTCAGCAACTCGATCGGCCTCGAAATGGCGCGCGAAAGCAGGCCGGCGAGGCCCAGGATGATGATGAAGATGACGCCGATCGCCAGCGCGATCTTGCCGAGGTCGTCATAGACGCCGCGGAACAAGGCCCGCGGCGAGCGCGACAACAGGAGCACGCCAACCGTTCTCTCGCCGATCTTGATCGGCCGGGCATAATGCACGCGGATGGCGGAGGCCCGGCTCAGCACCTCGAAGGCATAGCGCGGGACGTAATCGCCCCGCCGCCGCAGCACCGATTGCGACCGTCCCTCCATGGCCGACCGCACCTCCGGCAGGAAAGCGTAGCTCTTGCCCTGGAGCGGCCCGGCGGACAGCACGATTCCCTGGGAATCGAGCACCAGCGCATTGGCGAGGGTGCTGCGCCGGGTCTCCGCGATCAGCGGGGCGATCGCCTTGGCGGCGGCGAGCGCCTGGGGGTCGGGCTGACCCGGCCCATCGACGGGAGGCGGGCGCTGCGGCAGGATCGGCATGGTGTTGAGGTCGATGCTGAGGGCGTCGGGCGTGAAATAATGCGCCGGCGCGTCGTCGTCTCCTTCCTCATCGTCGGGCGGCGGCGCGGCCGGTGCCGGCCAGGCGAGACCGAAGGCCGCGTCATAGGCGGCGCCCTGCGCGATCAGTTCCGCCTCGGTCTGGCGGACGAGGACATTCTCGTAGACCCGCAGGAAGATCGCGCCGAAGCCGGGCATGAAGGCGGTGAAGAGCAGGACGCCGATCAGGATGGAGCGCAGGCGAAGGGCGGGCCAGCGCGCCTTGACGGCGTCCTTGATCGCTGTGATCAAGCGGCCCTGCCGGCGCAGGGGCCGATGCGATAGCCGATGCCCGCCCGCGTCTCGATGACGTCTTCGGCGCCGACCGCGACGAATTTCTGGCGGATATGCCGGATATGGCTGTCGATGGTGCGATCGGTGATGGCAAAGCCGGGACCGTGCAGCCGATCGATGATCTCGTCACGCGAGAAGACCTTCGAGGGCGTCGCCGCCAGGATCTGCAGCAGCTGGAATTCCTTTGCCGTCAGGCCGACGTCCCGCCCGTCCCACTGGACGTGCCAGCCTTCGGCGTCGAGATGCAGCAGGCCGCGCGCCAATGCGCGGACCGCCGCCGCCGTCGCCGGCTTCGGCCCTGCCCGCTTGAGGATGGCGCCGACCCGCGCCACCACCTCGCGCGGCGAGAACGGCTTGACCACGTAATCATCCGCGCCCAGTTCCAGGCCGAGGATGCGGTCGATCTCGTCGTCGCGGGAGGACAGGAACAGCACGGGCACCTCGGCGCCGGAGGCCCTGAGGCGCCGGCAGACTTCGAGCCCGTCCATGCGCGGCATGTTGATGTCGAGGATGACGAGGTCCGGCCGCCCGGAAAGGACGCCGGCGAGCCCCTCCTCGCCGTCGCCGGCCTCCTGCGTCGCCATGCCCGCCTTCGCCAGTGCGAACGCCAGCAATTCGCGGATATGCGGGTCGTCGTCGACGATGAGGACTGTGCGGGACATGGCGGATGATTGTCATTTCGGGACTGGCGTGTCAAAGCGGCGACCGCCATCGGCGATCGCGGCGATCCTGCCGGGGCGCCGTCCAGCCTCGATCCAGATCCCGTGCCCGATCCATGTCGCCACCGTGCAGAACCGGTGCAGCCGTCCGGCATCGCGGCACGACGCCCAGCCGCGCGGTCCCGTCCCCGAGGTCTAGAGCGGAATTTGTCTGAGTGGAATCGGAAGGGATTCCACTGGATGGCTTAGTGTGATTCATAGGTTTCCGGGCTATTCCGGAGATGAAGCATGACGAAGCGTGGTGAAGCCTATTCGCAGGATTTGCGAGATCGTGTGCTTGGGGCGCTGGATAGCGGGATGTCGGCGAGCACAATCGCACCAATCTTCAGGGTGAGTGTGTCCTACATCTACAAGGCGGCCGCGCGGCGGCGCGCGACGGGGGAGGTCAGTGCCCGCCCCCAGCGCAATCATGTTCCGCTCAAGCTTGCCAAGCATGAAGAGGTTCTGCGGGCCAAGGTCGCGGCTGATCCGGATGCGCGTGTCGCGGATCTGCGGGCCTGGGCGGAGGAAGAATTGGGGGTCAGCATCAGCCATGCCCCGATGTGGCATATGCTCAAGCGGCTTGGGCTGACATATAAAAAAAGACGATCCACGCCAGCGAGCAAAAACGCCCCGATGTCGCGGCCGCTCGCCGCAAATGGCACAGCAACCAAATCTGGCTGAGGCCCTCGCGTCTGGTCTTCATTGACGAGACCTGGGCCTCGACCGCGATGGCGCGCCACTACGGCAGGTGCAAGCGCGGACAGCGCCTGATCGACTACGTGCCGCATGGCCATTGGAAAACCACGACCTTCATTGGCGCTCTGCGCAGCGGGGGATTGACAGCTCCCTGCGTGCTCGACGGCCCAGTCAACGGCGATTGCTTCAAGGCCTATGTCGCGCAGATCCTCGTTCCCACCCTCAATTACGGCGATATCGTCATCATGGACAATCTGAGCAGCCACAAAGTCCCGGGTGTGCGCCAAGCCATCGAGGCCGCAGGGGCGGAACTGCTTTACTTGCCCGCCTACTCCCCCGATCTCAATCCGATCGAGAACCTCTTCGCAAAGCTCAAAGCTCTCCTGCGCGCGGCTGCAACCCGATCCATCCACGATCTCTGGGACGAAATCGCCAAAACTCTCCCGCGCTTCTCCCCGTCCGAATGCAGAAATTACTTCTCTAATGCTGGATATTCTACAGTCTGAACAATTTCGCTCTAGTCGATCGGCCGCGCCTCTTCCGGCAGCATGATCGGAAAACCCTCGCGGATCGGATAGGCGAGCTTGGCGGCGCGGGAGATCAGCTCCTGCCTTTCCGCGTCATATTCGAGCGTCGTCTTGGTGAGCGGGCAGACCAGCAGCTCCAACAGCTTCGGCTCGGTGAGGGGCGGCTTGCGAAGCGGGGTCTGCATGTCCAGCTCCTATTGCAGCGGCGTGTCGGAGCCGTCGCCGTCCTTGGCGAGCTCGATCTCGGTGATGGCGACCAGGATCTCCGCGCGCTCGCGCAGCGTCCCGGCCTCCAGCAGCGCCTGCTTCTCTCGCCTCCCGAAAGGGCTCATCATCGCCAGCGCGTTGACCAGCGCCTCGTTGGAGGCTTCGTGCACCTCGTTCCAGTTCACCTGGAAACGATGGACGTCGAGATAGGCCTTGAGGGTTTCGATCAGCGCCTTGCGGTCGACCTCGTCCTCGCCGGCGCGCGGCTGGAAATCGACGGCGAAGGGCTCAGCCGTGATGCGGCACTGGCGATAGGGCGTGGTGACCGCCTGTTCCTCCAGCACGCGAAAGCGGGAGATGCCGGTCAGCTGGATGAGGTAGCGGCCGTCTCCCGTCTCGGCGAACTGCGTGATCTTTCCCACGCAGCCGACCTGGAACAGCGGGGGGTTGGTTTCCTCCTCGCTTTCGGGCTGGATCATGCCGATGAGCCGATGCGTCCTCAGCGCGTCGTCGACCATCGCCAGATAGCGCGGCTCGAAGATGTTGAGCGGCAGCTGCCCTCGCGGCAGCAGCAGCGCTCCCGCCAGCGGGAAGACCGGGAGGGTCGCGGGAAGATCGGCGCTGGTCCTGAAAAGCGGCTGCATGCCCCTACACCTGCATTTCGCGCCTCAGGAAAACAGGATCGAGGAGAGGCGCCGGCGACCATAGATGGAATTCTCGTCCATCGGCCCCCAGGCCTCGAAGAACTGCACGAGCTGCTTGCGCGCGCCGTCCTCGTTCCATTGGCGGTCGCGCCGGGCGATATCGAGCAATTGATCGACCGCCTCCTTGCGCCGGCCTGCGGCGACGAGCGCGAGGGCGAGGTCGAAGCGGGCCTGATGATCGGCAGGATCGGCATCGACCTGGCGCATCAGCGCCTGGAGATCGCCGACATCGCTTGCCTGCTCGGCGAGTTCGAGCGCGGCACGGGCGCTGGCGATGATCGGATCGTTCTCCTTGCCCTTGGGCGTCAGCGACAGGGTGGCGGCCGCCTGTTCGAGCTGGCCCGCCGCCACGGCGCAGCGCGCCAGGCCGGCGATCGCCTTCAGATTGTCGGGATCCTCCTCATAGATCTGCGCGAAGATCTGGGCGGCTCCCTCGTCGTCCCCCTCCGCCAGCAGCGCCTCGGCCTCGGCGAGCATCTCCTCCGTCTCCGGAGCGCCGCCGGGGCCGGCGATGCGCGTGATGAACTCCTTGACCTGGCTCTCGGGCAGCGCGCCCATGAAGCCGTCCACGGGCTGCCCCTTGGAGAAGGCGAACACGGCCGGGATGGACTGCACGCCGAGCTGGCCGGCGATCTGCGGATATTTGTCGATATCCATCTTGACGAGCTTGACCTTGCCCTTGGCCGCGACGACGGCCTTTTCGAGCACCGGTCCCAGCTGCTTGCAGGGTCCGCACCATTCCGCCCAGAAATCGACGAGCACCGGCTGCTTCATCGATTCCTGGATCACATCGGCCATGAAGGCCTGCGTCGTCGTATCCTTGATCAGACCGTTTGTGCCCGCTGCATTGCCGCTCATCGCCCGAACCCACTGTCCACATTGCTGGTGGCGGTTAGATGGGGGCAAATCGGCGCGAAGGCAACTGTTCCCGCGATCTTCCGGCGCGCGATGCCTCTTCGCCGCTCAGCCCGCCGTCGAGACGGCCAGGATTTTCGGCTCATGTCCCGTGGCTTTCAGGAAGGCGACGAGGTCGTCGCGGGCGATCGTCGTCGTCTTCGTATTGACCAGGGGATGATGGTTGAGGTGCTCATGGCGCATCAGCGCTGCGTCGAGGACGACGCTCACCCGTCCCGCCTTGTCGTTGATCGCACCGAAGGGCGTCACCGCGCCGGGAAGCACGCCCCACACCTCGGTGAGAAGCTCGGCCGACCCGAAGGAAACTTTGCCCTGCGCACCGATGATCTCATGGATGCGCTTGAGATCGACGGTGGCGTCCTCCTCCAGGACGACGAGGAAAAGGCCTCCCTTGCGGTCCTTGAGGAAGAGGTTCTTCGTGTGCCCGCCGCCGATCTCGCCCCGCAAGGCCTTGGAGTCCTCCACGGTATGGAGCGGCGGATGCTCGACGGTGGTGACGGCGATGCCGAGCTGGTCGAAATAGGCGAAGAGGTCATCCGGCGTCGCGGGCATCGAGAAGGTCTCCAGGAACGCGCCTCCGTTAGCGCCGGAAGGGCGTCCATGCAAGGCGGTGCCGTCCCCATGCACCTGCGAAGCGGCCATGCCTTGAAAAACGTTCCATTTCGGCCCGAAATGCCGTAAGGCACGGCGCGCCGCAGAGACCTTGACCCTCTGATGGACACGAGGTTGCCATGTTGAATTCGCTCGACCTGCCGCGCCGGCCGCAGGACACCCGCGTGGTCGTCGCCATGTCCGGCGGCGTCGATTCGTCCGTCTGCGCCGCCCTGCTCAAGGAGCAGGGCTACGAGGTGATCGGCGTCACGCTCCAGCTCTACGATCATGGCGCGGCCGTGCACCGCAAGGGAGCGTGCTGCGCCGGCCAGGACATCCACGACGCGCGCGAGGTCGCCGACCGCATCGGCATCCCCCATTACGTGCTCGATTACGAGAGCCGCTTCAAGGCGGCGGTGATCGACCGCTTCGCCGATTCCTACATCGCCGGCGAGACGCCGATCCCCTGTGTCGAATGCAACCAGCGCGTCAAGTTCCGCGATCTTCTCGGCACCGCGCGCGACCTCGGCGCCGACGTGCTGGCGACCGGCCACTATGTCGCCAGCCGGGCTGTCGGTGGCGCCCGAGCCCTCTTCCGGCCCCGGGACGCCGAGCGCGACCAGAGCTATTTCATGTTCGCCACCACGAAGGAGCAGCTCGACGTGCTGCGGTTTCCTCTCGGCGACATGACCAAGCCCGAGACGCGGCAGGCGGCGGAACGCTTCGGCCTTTCCGTGGCCGCCAAGCCAGACAGCCAGGACATCTGCTTCGTGCCGTCCGGCCGCTATGCCGAGGTGATCGAGCGTCTCAAGCCGGAGGCCGCGACCCCGGGCGACATCGTGCATCTCGATGGGCGAGTGCTCGGCCGGCATGCCGGGGTCATTCATTTCACCATCGGCCAGCGCAAGGGGCTGGGCGTCGCCACGGGCGAGCCCCTGCACGTCCTCAGGCTCGACGCCGCCGCCGCCCGCGTGATCGTCGGCCCGCGCGAGGCGCTCGCGACTCGCATGATCGCGCTGCGCGACGTCAACTGGATCGGCGACGGCGCCCTGGAGGATCTGCCGGAAGAGGGCCTCGAGATCGCCGTGCGCGTGCGCTCGACGCGCCCGCCCCGGGCCGCGACGCTGCGCTTCGGCCCTCAAGGCGCCTGCGTCGAGCTCGCCGATGCCGAGGACGGCGTCTCCCCCGGCCAGGCGGCCGTGTTCTACGACAATGCGCAGGGACAGGCCCGCGTGCTCGGTGGCGGATTCATCCGCGGCGCCGAGCCGCGCGCGATGCGCCGGGATGCGGGCGCGACAGTCGCTGCCTGAGCGGCAATGCCGGCGCGGCGCCGTCGCGCTTTTACCGGCTTTGGCACTATGCTAGACCAGATGTGACAGGCCGGACCGGGTCCCTCCTCGGCCGGCCCCGGCTTGCGGCATCGGCGGCAGGGGAAGAGAATTCATGTTGTAAGGCATTGCAAAGCTTTATAGTCGATGGATGAATTCCTTTCCTGGCCCTCGGCTCCCGGCCCTCGGCCTCGCCGGGGATGACGGGTCGACGCTTTGCTCGGCCCGGCGCGGCATGAATACAGAAACGGCGTGGTGTGATGGCCCGAGACCTCGATCCCTACAAGCTGTCTTCCCCCCGGATCTTCTTCATCCGCATGCTGGTGTTTCTGGCCCTGGCCGGCTGCGTGGCGGCCGTCCTCTACCAGCAGCTCTTCAACGCCTTCATGGCCAATCCGGGCCTCAACGGCCTGATCGTCTTCACGCTGCTGCTCGGCATCGCCTTCGGTTTTCGCCAGGTCATCCGCCTCATCCCGGAAGTGCGCTGGGTCAATGCCTATCGGTTGCGCGATCCCGGCCTCGAGCTGCGCGACCAGCCCGTCATGCTGGCGCCGATGGCCACCCTTCTCGGGGACAAGGTCGGCCGGCGGTCGATTTCCCTGTCCACCCTGCGCTCGATCCTCGAATCGATCGGCATGCGGCTCGACGAGCAGCGCGAGATCTCGCGCTATCTCACCGGCCTGCTCGTCTTCCTCGGCCTGCTCGGCACCTTCTGGGGCCTGATCGAGACGGTGGGTTCGGTCGGCAACGTCATCAGCTCGATGTCGGTGGGCGGCGGCGGCGATGCCAGCACCATGTTCGAGGGGCTCAAGAGCGGCCTCGCCGCCCCGCTCCGCGGCATGGGCGTGTCGTTCTCCTCCTCGCTGTTCGGTCTCGCCGGCTCGCTCGTCCTCGGCTTCCTCGACCTGCAGGCCGGCCAGGCCCAGAACCGCTTCTACAACGAGCTGGAGGACTGGCTCGCTGCCACCGTCACGGACATCGAGGCCGAAGGCCTGGCGCGGGGCGGCACCGACGGCGACATGGCCGCCATCAAATCGGCCATCGAGCGCATGGCGCATGGCGCGCAGGAAGGCGGCTCCGGACGCAGCGCCACCGCCGCCATGGCCCAGCTCGCCGAAGGCATCCAGGGCCTCGTCCAGCACATGCGCTCCGAGCAGCAGATGATCCGCGACTGGGTGGAATCCCAGGCTGACCAGCAGCGCGACATCAAGGCCGTGCTGCAGCGCCTCATGCAGGAACGCGAGCAGAACTGATGCCGCATCGCTGCCATGCCCCATGCCTCATGCGGCCAGGAACGGCCCCGGCCGCCGCCCGCCGCCGCGCCGCCGCGGCGCTGACCGCCACAGGCGAGGTGCAGCATGCCTCCTAGCCGCTCGCGACGCCGGTCGGAGGGCATCAATTACTGGCCCGGCTTCGTCGACGCCCTGTCGACCCTGCTTCTGTCCATCATCATGATCCTGTCGATCTTCGTGCTCGGACAGTTCTTCCTGTCCCAGGAGGTCTCCGGCAAGGACGAGGCGCTGAGCCGGCTGAATGCGCAGATCGCCGAGCTGTCGCAGCTCCTCTCGCTGGAGCGCGCCAATGGGCGCAACGCGCAGGAGCAGCTGGCCGCGCTCACCGACAGCCTGTCCAAATCCAATGCGGACAAGGTGAAATTGCAAGGGCTCCTCGATGCGGCGCAAGGCGATGCGGCCGCCGCCCAAGCGAGCGGCGGCGCTGTAGAGCAGATCCAGGGCGAGCTCGACAGCCAGAAGCGCATCAGCGACCAGGCGCTGGCGCAGGTCGAGTTGCTCAACCAGCAGATCTCCGCCCTCCGGCGCCAGATCGCGGCGCTGGAACAGGCGCTCGACGCCTCCGAATCCAAGGACCGCGAGAGCCAGACCAAGATCGCCGACCTCGGCTCCCGCCTGAACGCCGCCCTCGCACAGCGGGTGCAGGAATTGTCTCGCTACCGCTCCGATTTCTTCGGCCGCCTGCGCGACGTGCTCGGCAACCGGCCGGATGTGCGCGTCGTCGGCGACCGCTTCGTGTTCCAGTCCGAAGTGTTCTTCCAGCCCGGCCAGGCCGCCCTGCAGCCGGAAGGCAAGGCCGAGATGGACAAACTCGCCGCCGCCCTGCTCGATCTCCAGGGCAAGATACCCAGCGACATTCCCTGGGTGCTGCGCGTCGACGGGCACACCGACGACCGGCCGATCAACTCGCCGCAATTCCCGAGCAATTGGGAGCTTTCGGCGAGCCGCGCCATCTCGGTCGTGCAATATCTGATTTCCAAGGGCATTCCGGCCCAACGCCTCGTCGCGGCGGGCTTCGGCGAATTCCAGCCGATCGACACCTCCGGCACCGAGGAAGCCCGCAAGAAGAACCGGCGCATCGAACTGAAGCTGACCGAGCGATGATCGCTGCCCTCGTGACGATTCGCGAGACCGGCGCCGAGGACGAATCCTCGCTTCGCGCCCTGTGGTGCGCGGCGTGGGAGAAGACCTATCCCGCCATCGACTATCAGGCCCGCTGGCCCTCGATGTGGCGGGACTGGCAGGAGAGCGGAGCCGCCATTTTCGCGGCCATGCGCGGCAGGGATTTCATCGGCATGATCGTCCTGGCAGGGGCTGGCGAGGGCCTCGTGGTCGAGCAGATCGCGCTCGCCCCGGCCGAACAAGGCTCCGGCACCGCCCATCTCCTGATGACCTTCGCCAAGAAGCGGGCGCCCGACCGCCTGAAGCTCACCGTCAACGCCTTCAACCGGCGCGCCATCCGCTTCTACGAGCGCGAGGGCTTCGTCCGGACGGGGACGGGCATCAACCCGGCTTCGGGGCTCTCGACGTTCGACTATGAGTGGCGCCGGTGATCCCGGCGCCGGAAGGCGGCGCTCGCCCCGGGCGCACCCGCGGGACCGCTGTTACCGTTGCAAACAAATTTTGAAACAATTTCGAGCAGAATTCTGGCACAGTGCTGTCCGGAAACGTCGAGGACGAACGATGAGTCGCAAATATTTCGGCACGGACGGTATTCGCGGCCGCGCCAATAGTTTTATCACGCCCGAACTTGCGATGAAGGTCGGCATGGCGGCCGGCTTGGCCTTCCAGCGCGGAGATCATCGCCATCGCGTCGTCATCGGCAAGGATACCCGCCTTTCCGGTTACATGATCGAGAATGCTCTCGTCGCCGGTTTCACTGCTGTCGGGGTGGACGTCATGCTGCTCGGCCCGATGCCGACGCCGGCCGTGGCGATGCTCACCAATTCGCTGCGCTGCGATATCGGCGTGATGATCTCGGCCTCGCACAATCCCTATGACGACAACGGCATCAAGCTGTTCGGCCCCGACGGCTTCAAGCTTTCGGACGACACCGAACGCGCCATCGAGATCCTGATCGACACCGACCTCTCGCCCAGGCTGGCGGGCTCGCGCGATCTCGGGCGCGCCCGGCGCATCGACGACGTCCGCGCCCGCTACATCGAGTTCGCCAAGCGCACCCTGCCCCGCCATATGCGCCTGGACGGCCTGCGCGTCATCGTCGACTGCGCCAACGGCGCGGCCTACAAGGTGGCGCCCGAGGCGCTCTGGGAACTGGGCGCCGACGTCATCGCCATCGGCGTCGAGCCCGACGGCTTCAACATCAACAAGGATGTCGGTTCGACGGCGCCCGAAGCGCTGTCCCAGAAGGTGCGGGAGCTGCGCGCCGACATCGGCATCGCGCTCGACGGCGACGCCGACCGTGTCGTCATCGTCGACGAGAAGGGCCACATCGTCGACGGCGACCAGCTGATGGCGGTGGTCGCCGCCTCCTGGAAGGAGGACGGCCGCCTGACGCAACCCGGCATCGTCGCCACCGTGATGTCCAATCTCGGCCTCGAACGCTATCTCGGCGGCCTCGGCCTTTTGCTGGAGCGGACCGCCGTCGGCGATCGCTACGTGCTGGAGCGCATGCGCTCGCAGGGCTACAATGTCGGCGGCGAGCAGTCCGGCCACATCATCCTGTCCGATTTCGCCACCACGGGCGACGGCCTCGTCGCCGCGCTGCAGGTCCTCGCCGTGCTGAAGAAGGCGAACAGGCCGGTGAGCGAAGTCTGCCACCGCTTCGATCCGCTGCCGCAGATCCTCAAGAACGTGCGCACCCGCGGCGGCAAGGTGCTGGACGATCCGAAAGTCGTCACCGCCATCGACAGCGCCCGCAAGACTCTCGGCGAAGGCGGGCGTCTGGTCATCCGACCGTCCGGCACCGAGCCCGTCATCCGCGTCATGGCGGAGGGGGACGACCGCAAGCGGGTGGAAGACGCGGTGGACGACGTCATCGAGGCGATCTCGAAGGCCGCGTGACCGAGCCATGGGTAAAGAGGAGCGGGGTGGACGTCCGCGCTCCGACCTGCCCCCGCCGCTCCATGATAAAACCGATACGGGCCGTCACACCTTGATGCGATAGCCCGTGCGGAAGATCCAGCCGATGGCGAGGAGGCAGAGCGTCATGAACACCAGCGTCATGGCCAGGCTCACGCCGACTTCGACATCCGAGACCCCGTAGAAGCTCCAGCGGAAGCCGCTGATGAGATAGACCACGGGATTGAACAGGGTGATCTTCTGCCAGAGCGGCGGCAGCATCGAGATCGAGTAGAAGCTGCCGCCGAGGAAGGTCAGCGGCGTCACGATCAGCGTGGGCACGATCTGCAGCTTTTCCCAGCCGTCGGCCCAGACGCCGATGATGAAGCCGAAGAGGCTGAAGGTCACCGAGGTCAGCACAAGGAAGGCAACCATCCAGAAGGGATGGGCGATCGAGAAATCGACGAAGAGCCGGGCCGTGGCCAGGATGACGAGGCCGAGCAGCATCGATTTCGAGGCGGCGGCTCCGACATAGCCGAGCACGATCTCCGCCACGGAGATGGGCGCCGACAACACTTCGTAGATCGTGCCGGAATATTTCGGCATGTAGATGCCGAAGGAGGCATTGGAGATGCTCTCGGTCAGGATCGCCAACATGATCAGGCCCGGCACGATGAAGGAGCCGTAGCTCACGCCGTCGATCTGGCTCATATGGGCGCCGATCGCCGAGCCGAACACGACGAAATAGAGCGATGTCGAGATCACCGGCGAGGCGATGCTCTGCGTCAGCGTGCGGAAGGTGCGCGACATCTCGAAAATGTAGATCGCCTTGACGGCATAGAGATTCATGGGCGTGCTCCGACCAGGCTGACGAAGATGTCCTCCAGCGAAGACTGGCTGGTCTGCAGGTCCTTGAAGGCGATGCCGCTTTCGCCCAGATCGTGCAGAAGGCGGGAAAGCCGCTCGGGATCGTCCTTCGCATCGAAGGTGTAGACGAGCTGATTGCCGGCGTCGGCGATTTCGAGCTGGAACGCCGAGAGCGCCGCAGGCACCGCCGTGAGCGGCGCGCGCAGGCTGAGGGTGAGCTGTTTCTTGCCGAGCTTGCGCATGAGCTCGGCCTTGTCCTCGACCAGGATGATCTCGCCCCGGCTGATCACGCCGATGCGGTCGGCCATCTCCTCGGCCTCCTCGATGTAATGGGTGGTGAGGATGATGGTGACGCCGCTTTCGCGCAGCGAGCGGACCATCTCCCACATGTCGCGCCGGAGTTCGACGTCGACGCCCGCCGTCGGCTCGTCGAGGAAAAGGATGCGCGGCTCGTGCGAGAGCGCCTTGGCGATCATCACGCGGCGCTTCATGCCGCCGGACAGCGTCACGATCTTGCTGTCCTTCTTGTCCCACAGCGACAGGCCGCGCAGCAGCTTTTCCAGGAAGGCGGGGTTGGGCGGCTTGCCGAACAGGCCGCGGCTGAAGCTCACCGTCGCCCATACGCTCTCGAAGGCGTCGGTGGCGAGTTCCTGCGGCACCAGGCCGATCTTGGTGCGCGCCGCGCGGAAATCGCTGATGATGTTGTGCCCGTCGGCGGTGATCGTGCCGCTCGACGGGTTGACGATACCGCAGATGATGCCGATCAGCGTCGTCTTGCCGGCGCCGTTCGGGCCGAGCAGCGCGAAGATCTCGCCGCGACGAAGGGTGAGGTCGATGTTCTTCAGGGCCTGGAAGCCCGACGCATAGGTCTTGCTCACGCCGGCGACGGTGACGATCGCCTCCGTCGGGGGAAAATGATCCGCCTTCATGCCGTCCTTCTTGTTTCCACCCTGTTTCGCGCGCCCACAAAGACGCTGGGAGCGAGGAGGTCAAGCGAAGAAAGTGCGGTCGAGGTGTGCGGGCCCCCCTCCGCGCGCCGCTTTTCCCCCGGATGAGGCGCGATCCTGCTTTCCCGTCAGCCCGCTCCGTCCCCGAGATGTTCACACTTCGTTAGGGTTAACAGAGGCTTAAGAAATGCCGCCCACACTATGCCGAGCCCAGAACCCGAATCGGCGGCAACGCCGGCGGCACGAGGAACCACGATGCGCGCCCTCCTTTCCGTTCTCGCCGCCTTCGCGGCCCTCTGTGCGCCCGTGGCGGCAGGAGCGGATATGCTGCCGCCCCTTCCCTCCCTCGACCAGCCCGGCAATGTCGACGACAGCGGCAGCGGCGCGGGCTGGTATCTGCGCGGCGGCTTCGGCGCCAGCCTGCCGGGCGGCCCCGCCGTCAGGCCCTCTTTCGTTCCGGGCGCGGCGACGCGCAGCGAGGGTCTCCACGCCGGCTGGGCTGTGGGCGGCGCGCTGGGCTACCAGCTCGGCTGGCTGCGCGGCGATCTTTCGCTCGACTATCTCGGCCCGCGAGACTTCGGCGAGCACTTCTCCGGCGCATGCGGAACGGCCTGCGCCGGCACGCTGAAGGGCCGCTTCAGCGCGATCCCCGTCCTCGCCAACCTCTATTATGATATCGGCACCTGGAACAATCTCACGCCCTATGTCGGCGCCGGCGCCGGCATCGCCCATGTCGACTGGGACAGGATCGAGCTCGGCGGCTCGTGCGACGGCGCCTGTCCGGCCGCCTCCGGCGCCGGGTCCTGGCATTTCGCCTGGCAGGTCGGCGCCGGCCTCGACTATGCCCTCACCGACAGGCTTTCGATGGAGGTCGATTACCGCCTTCTCGACCTCGGCAACGCCCGCGCCGGCTCCACGCCGGTCGGCAACCTCGCCGCCCGGACGGTCTGGGACAATGAAGTGCGCATCGGGCTGCGCTACAAGCTCAATTGACGCGGCCTCCCGCAACCGCCACCATCCCGACCTGGATTCGACCGCAATGAAGGGTCGGCGAACGAGCCGGCTGACACCATGCCGGCAGGGGAAGCGCACGATATGGCCTCAGTGGATGTCATCGACGTCAAGAAATCCTACGGCGCGCAGCAGGTCATCCACGGCGTCTCGATCAGCATCGCCGACGGTGAGTTCGTCACGCTGGTCGGCCCCTCCGGCTGCGGCAAGTCGACGCTGCTGCGCATGATCGCCGGGCTGGAGCCGATCACCGCCGGGGGCCTCAAAATCGGCGAGCGCTTCGTCAACGACCTCCCGCCGCGCGACCGCGACATCGCCATGGTGTTCCAGTCCTATGCGCTCTACCCGCACAAGACCGTCGCCGAAAACATGGGCTTCGCCCTGAAGATGCGCAAAGCGCCGCGGACGGAGATCGATGCGCGGGTGAAGCGGGCCGCCGAGATCCTCGACCTCGGCCCCTATCTCGCCCGCTATCCGCGCCAGCTCTCCGGCGGCCAGCGCCAGCGCGTCGCCATGGGCCGAGCCATCGTGCGCGACCCCAAAGTGTTCCTGTTCGACGAGCCCCTCTCGAATCTCGACGCCAAGCTGCGCGTGCAGATGCGGGCGGAGATCAAGGAACTGCATCAGCGGCTGAAGACCACGACGATCTATGTCACCCACGACCAGATCGAGGCGATGACCATGGCGGATCGCATCGTCGTGCTGCATGACGGCATCATCGAGCAGATCGGCTCGCCTCTCGAACTCTACGACCGGCCGGCCAACCTGTTCGTCGCCGGCTTCATCGGCTCGCCCGCGATGAACATGCTGGATGGCCATCTCCAGACGAGCGGCGATGCCCGCTTCGTCACCGAGGACGGCATCGAACTGCCGGTGGCCGACGTTCCCGCCGGCAGTGACGGCCGCCCGGTGATCTACGGCATCCGTCCCGAGCATTTCGCCCTCGGCGGCCCGCTGCAGGCGCAGGTCTCCGTGGTCGAGCCGACGGGATCGGAGACCCAGGTCTTCGCCCATATCGGCCGGCAGAAGCTGCTCGGCGTCTTCCGCGAGCGGGTGAGCGTCAACCCGGGCGAGATACTCGCGCTGACGCCGCAGGCCGACGCCGTGCATCTCTTCGACAAGGCGAGCGGACTGCGGCTCAACTAGGCGGCGGTGTCGGGGGCGTCCGGCGCCTGCCCGCGCTCTGCCGTCGCGAGTCCGGGCAAGGCGGGAAAGACGGTGGAGGCGGCCCGTATCGGAGGGGGGAACCGGCAGCCTTCCCAACACGGATCATGCCGGGCGCTGCCACGCGAGCGCTCTGTTTTGCTGGTCATCCTGTCGTAGTTGAAGACGTATAGTCCGAAATCGACCGTTTGTTTCACCGCGAAATCCACAAATTCGACATGAGAGAGAATTTCGCCGGCGAAATGAGCTTCTGAATTCAATTCCCTGATGTTGGAGCGGAGCGTACAGGATTTTGTTGACAGGAGCGGAGCTGCCTTTTTAGCATCGCTAGACTTCGGTCCCGCACGAAAGCTCATGCTCATTGAGGGGCCGTCGACATCCATAGCTGCCCGGAAGAGGCCGCCAAGAATACGATCAAGAGCGAGAATACGCTCAAGAATAAGACCGGCATCGACTGCCGATACGGGCCGGAACGGCACCGAGGAAACGGGAGGAACAGACTGTGAGATTGCACGACTACAAGCATTTTCTTGCGCTGCAGGCGAGCCGCAGGGCCCTGCTGAAGGGCGCGGCAGGGGCTGGTGTGCTGGCGGCGCTGGGCGGCGCCGGCTTCGGCGCCTCGGCGACGTCGGCCCTGGCGGACGAGGAAGGCGACCTGCGCGCCAAGATCCTGCAGATCCCCGGCGTCGGCAAGGGCTCGCCCACCGATTCCGACTGGCAGAAGGTCGGTGAACTCTGCCTCGGCGGCACCAAGTCGACCGTGAAGCAGGGCGAGTTCGCGGGCGTCGAGCTCTCTTTCATGGGCCTCAACAACCAGAACCTGCACAATCTGCTGTTCCGCGGCTTCCTCAAGCCATGGGAGGCCTATACCGGCGCCAAGATCACCTGGATCGATCTCGCGCAGGCCGATTACAATCCCCGCCTCCAGCAGGCCATCGCCACCGGCACGGTGGACTTCGACATCCTCGAAATGGGCGCGCCCTTCGAGGGCGACGTCTGCGGCAAGGGCCTGGCATCGGAAATGCCGGACTGGGTGAAGAAGCTCATCGATTTCGACGATCTCGTGAATTACCTCAAGCCCCCGGTCGGCACCTGGGACGGCAAGCAATATCGCGTCACCATCGACGGCGACACCCACAATTTCAACTACCGCACCGACTACTTCAAGGACGAGGCGCTGGCCAAGGCCTGGAAGGATGCCGGCAACACCACCGAATGGGCCGTGCCGAAAACCTGGCAGCAGGTGCAGACCGTCACCAAATTCCTCAAGGGCAAGCAGATCGACGGCCAGGACGCCTATGGCTATCTCGACCCCTGCAAGCCGTGGGGAGGCTTCGGCTTCTACTTCCTCGGCAGCCGCGCCACCGCCTATGCCAAGCATCCCAGCGACAAGGCCTGGCTGTTCGACGTCGACACCATGAAGCCGCGCATCAACAATCCGGCCTGGGTGCGGGCCATCCAGGACGTGCTGGACGCCTTGCCTTCCGAGCCCGCCGACCAGCTCAACGCCGACCCGAACACCACCGGCTGGCAGCAATTCCTCGGCGGCACCGGTTCGATGTGCGTGTGGTGGGGCGATATCGGCTCCAACGCCAAGACCAACGACACCTCCGTCATCGGCGATAAATGCGCCTTCGATATCCTGCCCGGCTCGGACGATGTCTACAACGCCAAGAGCGGTGCGTGGGAAAAGCTGCCGAGCGGGCCGAACTTCGCGCCCAACCTGGCTTATCTCGGCTGGGGCATCTACGTCATGGCCCGTGTCGAAAAGGACGAGAAGAAGAAGAAAGCGGCCTGGAGCGCGGCGGCCCATCTCGGCGGCAAGGATCTCGCGATGTGGACGGCCGCCTATCCCTCCGGCTTCCAGTGCTACCGCAACAGCCAGAGCAACATCGCCGAATGGGTCGCGGCCGGCTATGAGAAGGACTTCATCGCCAACTATCTCGATTCGCAGTTCAACTCCTACAACCACCCGAACGGCGCGATCGAGCCGCGCATTCCCGGCATCTTCCAATATTACAGCCTGGCCGAGGATGTGCTGACCAAGATCTTCGCCGGCCAGCTCAAGGCCCAGGAAGGCGCCGACCAGATCGCCGCTGCCTGGGAGAAGCTGACCGACCAGATCGGCCGCGAGAAACAGATCGCGCTCTACAAGGCCTCGCTGGGCATGTAACGCGACTGGAATTCCACGGCTCAAGAACGGCCGAGACGTCGATATATGCTCGTTTGAGCCCGAGAACTCGACATTTGCCGCTTCCCTCCCCCTTGTGGGGAGGGATCAGAGGGTGAGGGTCGAGACAGCGGAGCGGGGTCGGGCAGAAAGACGACGACCCCCCCATCCCCTACCCCTTCCCCACAGGGGGAAGGGAAAATCCCCAGCGTCTCGTCCTACGGCCTCGATCCGGCGCCTGGGGATGGGATGTCCGTGCTCCCAGGACGTTCGATGCCACCAGCTCCGCCGACAAGCGACAGCCCCTATATTCCCTCCTCGATCTCCCCCAGCCGGCGGACGGCGGGGAGGGTCCTGGTCGCCCTCGCCTCCCTCGTGCTGGTCGGCATGGCCCTGGTCCAGATCCTGCACGAGAATGGCGCACTCGGCTTCGGCTTCGCCAATTGGCGTCCCGTGCTCTATGCCTTCCTGGGATGGTCGATCGCGCTCGGCATCGCCCAGGTGCTGATCCGCGGCGAGGCCGGCGAGCGGGCGCTCTTCATCCTGCCCGCCGTGCTCTTCACCGTGGCGATGGTGATCTTCCCCACGCTCTTCGGCTTCTACATCGCCTTCAGCGACTGGAATCTCAGCTCCTTCAGCGGCCAGCACTTCAACGGCGTCGACAATCTGGTGACGCTGTTCCACGATCGCTACTTCTGGAACGCCCTGCTGAACATGGTCTATTACGTCCTGGCCGTGTTCGTCGAATATGCGATCGCCTTCGGCCTGGCCCTGCTGCTCAATGCCGAGATCAAGGCCCGCAAATTCTTCCGCGTCGCCTTCCTGATGCCCTTCATGCTCAGCCCTGTGGCGGTGAGCTGGATGGTGGGCAAGTCGATGATGGAATATCGCTACGGGCCGGTGGGCCGGCTGATGCGGGTGCTCGGCTGGCACAGCCCCTCCTTCTTCACCGATCCCTGGATCGCCCGGATCAGCATCGAGGCGATGGACGCCTGGGTCTCCATTCCCTTCCTGATGATCCTGCTGCTGGCCGGCCTCCAGGCCCTGCCCCGCGAGGTGATGGAAGCCTCGCGGATCGACGGCGCCACGGGTTGGCAGCAATTCCGCGAGATGACCTTCCCGCTGATGATGCCGGTGAGCATCACCGCCGTCATCCTCCGGATCATCTTCAAGCTGAAGCTCGCCGACATCGTCATCAACACGACCTCGGGGGGGCCGGGCGGCGCCACCGACACCGTGTCGAGCTTCATCTACCGGGAATACCGGGACCGGTCCAATGTCGGCTACGGCACGATGCTGGCGATGTTCTACCTCGTGCTGATCATCGTCTTCGTCACCATGCTGCTGAATTTCGCCAACAAGCGCGTGCGGCGCGTCAACTGATTGCGGGGCACAGAAATTGGCGATCAGCACAACATCCTCCGAAGCCCCGGGCCGTAGCGAAACGGCCTTCCGCGCCACCATGATCCTCAGCCGGGTGCTGATCTACGGCGCCCTGATCCTGTGGGCCTTCGTCTCGCTGTTTCCAATCTACTGGACGCTGACGACCTCGATGAAGAGCGCCGTCGACGTCACCCAGGGCCATCTCCTGCCCTGGATCGACTTCCAGCCCGACTGGAAGGGCTGGCGCTCGCTCGGCCTGTCGCCCGACACGATCTTCGAGACATCGACGGTGCGCGACGAGTTCGTGGCGCGCTTCATGAACAGCGTCATCACCTCGCTCGGCGCCTCGCTGCTCGCCGTGGTGATCGGCTCCCTCGCCGCCTACGGCCTCAGCCGCTTCCAGTACAAGTTCGCCTGGATGCGCAACCGCGACATTTCGTTCTTCTTCCTGTCGCAGCTGATTCTGCCGCCGGTCGTGCTGGCGCTGCCCTTCCTCGTGCTCTATCGCGAGCTGGCCCTGCTCGACACCACCATCGGCCTGATCCTGCTCTACACGCTGTCGGTGCTGCCGATCGTCATCTGGATCATGCGCGACCAGTTCGACACGATTCCCATCGAGCTCGACGAGGCCGCCCTAGTCGACGGGCTCTCGCTCTGGGGCGCCTTCTGGCACATCATCCTGCCGATCGCCCTGCCCGGCATGGTCGCCGCCTTCATCCTCTCGCTGGTGCTGAGCTGGAACGAATATTTCTTCGCCGCCCTCCTCACCAGCAGCGACGCCAAGACCCTGCCGGTGATGGTGGCGAGCCAGACCGGCTCGCAGGGGATCAACTGGTGGTCGATGGCCGCCCTCTCGACCACGGCGATCGCGCCGCTGGCGCTCATCGGCATCTTCCTGGAACGCTATATCGTCAAGGGCCTGACCGCCGGCTCGGTGAAGTAGGCGCGGGAGTATCCGTAGGGGCCGAGCGTTTCCAGTCGTCGTCGCGAAGGAATCGTGCCTTGGAGTGTCGATCACCGATCGACATGGAATCTCGCATTCGCCGGATGGCGAAGAGGTCGATCGGTGATCGACCCTCCATGCAGACTTCTCGGCATACGCCGAAATATCCTTCTTGCGACCTTCGAAAGCCTCTTGACGCCATCGGCCCTGACGGCGCATACGGGCGGCGGGACATTCCTCCCCAACGAGGGACGCCCATCTGCGAGGATGGAGACATCGCAATGACACTGCCAATGCCAGCGGCAAAGCCCGCTGTTGCAAACTTTTCGTCCGGCCCCTGCGCCAAGCGCCCAGGCTGGACCCCTGAAGCCCTCAAGGGTGCCGCCCTCGGCCGCTCCCACCGGGCAAAAATCGGCAAGACCAAGCTGGAACAGGCGATCGGGCTGACGCGCGAGATTCTCGGCGTGCCCGCCGACTACCGCATCGGCATCGTGCCGGCGTCCGACACCGGCGCGGTCGAAATGGCCCTGTGGTCCCTGCTCGGCGCCCGCGGCGTCGACATGCTGGCCTGGGAATCCTTCGGCGCCGAATGGGTCACCGACGTCGTCAAGCAGCTCAAGCTCGAAGATGCCCGCGTCTTCAAGGCGGGCTATGGCGATCTCGTCGACTTCAGCAAGGTCGATGCGAAGACGCGCGACATCGTCTTCACCTGGAACGGCACGACGTCAGGCGTTCGCGTCGCCAATGCCGACTGGATCCCGGCCGACCGCGAGGGCCTCGCCATCTGCGACGCCACCTCGGCGGCCTTCGCCCAGCGCCTCGACTGGGACAAGCTCGACGTCGTCACCTTCTCCTGGCAGAAGGTGCTGGGCGGCGAGGCCGCGCACGGCATGCTGATCCTGTCTCCCCGTGCCGTCGCCCGCCTGGAAAGCTACACCCCGGCCTGGCCGCTGCCCAAGATCTTCCGCCTCACCAAGGGCGGCAAGCTCATCGAGGGCATCTTCAAGGGCGAGACCATCAACACGCCGTCCCTCCTCTGCGTGGAGGACTATCTCGACGCGCTCGACTGGGCCAAGACCGTGGGCGGCCTCGACGGCCTGATCGCCCGGGCCGACGCCAATCTCGCCGCCATCGAGCGCTTCGTCGCGAAGACGCCGTGGATCGAATTCCTGGCCAAGGACGAGGCCACGCGCTCCAACACCTCGGTCTGCCTCAAGGTGGTCGACCCGGCGGTGACGGCGCTCGATGCCGACGGCCAGGCGGCGTTTGCCAAGGCCCTCTCCTCTGCCATCGAAGCGGAAAAGGCGGGGCTCGACATCGCCTCCTATCGCGATGCACCGCCAGGCCTGCGCATCTGGTGCGGCGCGACGGTCCAGACCTCCGACGTCGAAGCCCTGCTGCCCTGGCTCGAATGGTCGTTCCAGCGCGCCAAGGCCGCGCTCGGCTGAGTTCCTCCTGGGACCGCCGGCGTCCAGCCGGCCTTTTCCGGAAACCTGCCGTTTCCAAGCGTCGGCAGAATGCCCATAAGCGCTAACTTTAGATTGTTAAACGTGACGTTTGGGCCCTCCCTCCCCCTTGCGGGGAGGGAATAGAAGGGTGGGGGTCAGGACACAATCTCATCGGTCGAGACTATGTCTCGACCCCCATCCCTTACCCTTCCCCGCAAGGGGGAAGGGAGACCCGAGCGTCGCATCCGTCTAAATTAAGTTAGCGCCTGTGGGCAGGATGCCGGCGGTCCCGATGCTCGTCTCTTCGTCAATTGCCGTTCCAAGAAGCGGACAGGATGTCCGCGCTCCAGGAGACACCATGCCCGCCCCCAAAGTCCTGATTTCAGACGCTCTTTCCCCCGCCGCCGTGCAGATCTTCAGGGATCGCGGCATCGAGGTCGACTTCCAGCCCAGTCTCGGCAAGGACAAGGAAAAGCTCGCCGAGATCATCGGCAAGTATGACGGCCTCGCCATCCGTTCGGCCACCAAGGTCACGGCGGCGATCCTCGCCAAGGCGACCAATCTCAAGGTGATCGGCCGCGCCGGCATCGGCGTCGACAATGTCGACATTCCCGCCGCCACCGGCCGCGGCGTCATCGTCATGAACACGCCCTTCGGCAATTCGATCACCACGGCCGAACACGCCATCGCCATGATGTTCGCCTTGGCCCGCGAAATTCCCGCCGCCGACGCCTCGACGCAGGCCGGCAAGTGGGAAAAGAACCGCTTCATGGGCGTCGAGATCACCGGCAAGGTGCTGGGCATCATCGGTTGCGGCAATATCGGCTCGATCGTCGCGGACCGCGCCGTCGGCCTCAAGATGCGCGTCATCGCCTACGATCCCTTCCTCAGCCCGGAGCGGGCGCTCGAGCTCGGCGTCGAGAAGGTCGACCTCGACGACCTGCTGGCCCGCGCCGAGATCATCACGCTGCACACGCCGATGACGCCGCAGACGCGCAACATCCTGTCGCGCGAAGCGCTCGCCAGGACGCGCAAGGGCGTGCGCATCATCAACTGCGCCCGCGGCGGCCTGATCGACGAGGAAGCGCTGGCCGAACTGCTCAAGAGCGGCCATGTCGCCGGCGCCGCACTCGACGTCTTCGTCGAGGAGCCGGCCACGGCCAACCCGCTGTTCGGCCTGCCCAACGTCGTGTGCACGCCGCATCTCGGCGCCTCCACCACCGAGGCACAGGAGAATGTCGCGCTGCAGGTCGCCGAGCAGATGTCGGACTATCTGTTGCGCGGCGCCATCTCCAACGCCGTCAACTTCCCCTCGATCACGGCCGAGGAAGCGCCCCGCCTGAAACCCTTCATCTCGCTCGCCGAGAAGCTCGGCTCCTTCGCCGGCCAGCTCACCGAGACCGACATCAAGACCATCCGCATCATCTATGAGGGCGAGGTTGCCCACATGAAGATCAAGGCGCTCACCAGCGCGGCCGTCGCCGGCCTGCTGCGCCCGATGCTGGCCGACATCAACATCGTGGCCGCCCCGACCGTGGCGCGCGAGCGCGGCATCGTCATCGAGGAGACCACCCGCGAGAAGACGGGCGACCATGATTCGCTGATCACGCTGGAAGTCGAGACCGGGAACCTGACGCGGGCGGTGGCCGGCACCATCATCGCCGGCACCAAGCCGCGCATCGTGCAGATCAAGGGCATCAATGTGGAGGCGGACCTGCTGCCGCGCATGCTCTACATCACCAACCACGACCGTCCCGGCTTCATCGGCCGCATCGGCACGGTGCTCGGCGAGAACGGCATCAACATCGCCCATATGCAGTTCGGCCGCGACTTCGAGGGCGGCAACGCCATCGCGCTGGTGGCGATCGACCAGGCGGTGGACGACAAGCTGCTGAAGGAGATCAACACCATCCCGAACGTCGTGCAGGTGAAGGCGCTGACGTTCTAGCAGGCTGCGGAAAAACGTGTTGCGTGGCCGCATATTTTGGCTGAGGGCCTGATTTTTTGGGTTCGGTTTGATTTTGGCGGCCGGTTTTCATGCAATGACCGCTGCCAAAACAGCATTTTGGATGCGTTTTCCGACATTTTGGCGCAGTTATCCTTTGATTTCGATCAATTTGGGCAATCGGATCAGATTGCAGGCCGCCGCCGTCAGCGTGAAGGACCAACCGACGCGTTCAGTGCCTCGATGGCGGGTCTTGCTCAGTCCGCCACAGGTCTTGATCCAGCCGAACCCTTCCTCGATCCGCTTGCGGATGCGCTGGCTGAGAGCGTAGCCGGCATGCCGGGTGGTGCGCCCGTCAATGGCGGAACGCCGGTTGGTGGTGTTCTGCGCCACATGCGGGGTGACCTTGATACTGCGCAGATCCGCCACAAAGCCAGCCACGTCATAGGCCTTGTCGGCAGCGACCGTGATGCGATGACGGGCGTTGCGGCGCCTGAGCATGCTCAGGGCCGCTTCCCGCTCGGCAGTGCCGGTCGCAAGCGTCAGTTCGGTGTCGACGATCAGGCCGTGGCGGTTCTCCATGAGGAAGTGCCCCATATGGCACAGCCTGGCCGCGGCGCCGCGGCCCTTCTTGTAGAGCCGGGCATCCGGATCGCTGGTCGAGGCATGGGTCCGGTTGCTGCGCTTCTCGCCATGGAAATCGCGCTCGGCGTTCCGTCCGCCGGCGGGCTTGCCTTCCGGAGCCGCACCGGAAGCCGGCGGGACGCTGCCCGAACCGCCATCATCGTCCTTGTCCGGGCTGTCGGCCCTATCGGCCTTGGGTTTGAAGCCCTTGATGCTCGCCCAGGCCTCGATCAGGGTGCCGTCCACCGAAAAATGATCCTCCGACAGCAACGCCGTCACCCGCGGCTGGGACAGCACCGCAGCCAGGAACTTGGCGGCGATATCGCCTTCCTGCAGGCGCTCGCGGTTCTTGGTGAACACCGTCACATCCCAGATCGGCGCATCCATCGACAGCCCGGCAAACCAGCGGAACATCAGATTGTAATCCATCTGTTCCATCAGTTGCCGCTCCGAGCGGATCGTGAAGAAGGCCTGCAGCAACAGCGCACGCAGCAGCTTCTCCGGCGGGATCGAAGGACGCCCATGCCGCGAATACAGCTTGTCGAACTCCGGCGACAGCGCCTCCAGCGCCTCGTCGACAATCGCACGGATCGCACGCAGCGGATGATCCGCAGGAACCCGAGCTTCGCAGCTCACATACGAGAACAGACTCTCCGTCCGAACATCCGCTCCGCGCATCGATCCCCTCCCGTTCATGCACCAGCAGTGAATCACCATGGAACGCTTCGAGGAAGACTTTTTCCGCAGCCTGCTAGGTCTTCTTCCCCGGGCCGCGGGCACCCTGCCCCTAGGCCAAGATGAGAGGAAGAGGCGCAGCTTTGTGATATCCGGGCTTTGTCCCGGGTATCCGGACTTCGTACGGCATGACGGCTCGCGGCCCGGCCGGATCGCCGGGACAAGCCCCGGCAATGACAAATCGTGGACGCTCCTATGCGCCAAAATACGATAATGAGCCGCCTTCTCCCTTTCGGGACGCTGCATTTCCTTTGGAAATGCTTGGGGTCTCGGCGGGGAGAAGAAAAACCGCGCTATTGTCTGGAAGCTTAGCGCCTATGGACGGGACGCTGCGATCCCAGATCAACTACTTCCAGGCCGTGCCGCCGCCGGCGGCGCAGCCATAGGGCGGCAGCGTCTTGTTGCCGAAGGTCTCCTTCAGCCGGCTGCAGCCCCATGCGTTGAGCGGGCCGGGCATGCGGCTGTTGAGCTCGATGCCCACTTCATCGAACGGGTCGGTCGTGTTGGTGACATAGGCATACCAGCGGCCGCCGATGACGGCGATGAAGGCCACGACGACGACGATCAGAATGCGTAAAAGGCGATTCATGGGAGAAGCTCCGGCTTGCAGGGGCGCTCTACCCGATGCCTCCGATGATTGCCACCCCGGACGCTGTGCTCTTTTCCTCCGGGCCGGGGGCTGCTAAAGCCGTGCGCACGAGCCAATTCACTGCGATCTCCCGGGTGCGAAATGCGTCTCCTCGTCGTCGAAGGCAATGTCCGTGCTGCGCGTGAACGGCACAGGGCCACCTATGGCCTCACGCCTTCCGAATCCTACGCCGCCGTCCTCAAGAGCCTCGCGCCCGAGGCGATCTGCGACATCGCCCTGCCCGCGGACGAGGGCGCCAACCTGCCGGAAAGGACGGGCCTGGAGGGCTATGACGGCGTGGTGCTGACCGGCTCCGGCCTGAACATCTGGAAAGCGGAGCCGGAGACGATGCGGCAGGTCGAGCTGGCCCGCGAAGTCTATCGCTCGGGCACGCCCTTCTTCGGCTCCTGCTGGGGCTTGCAGGTGGCCACGGTCGCGGCCGGCGGCTCGGTCCGCGCCAATCCGCGCGGGCGCGAGGTCGGCATCGCGCGCGACATCGCCCTGACGCCGGAAGGACGCGATCATCCGCTCTATCGCGGCAAGGCGCCGGTGTTCACCAGCCCCTGCGTGCATGGCGACGAAGTCGAGACGCTGCCGGAGGGGGCCATCGTCCTCGCCGCCAACCCGGTCAGCGACGTGCAGGCCGTCGAGATCCCCTATGAGGGCGGGCGGTTCTGGGGCATCCAGTATCACCCGGAATTTTCGCTGAACGAATTGTCGGTGATCATGCGCCGCTACAAGCCGACATTGCTGGCCGAAGGTTTCTTCCGTGACGCGGGCACCGCCGACCAGTGGCTGGCGGACCTCGAGGCGCTGGTGGCCGACCCGCGCCGCAAGGATATTTCATGGCGCTACGGCATCGGGCCGGACATTCTCGACGCCAGGATCCGGCTCAAGGAAATCGAGAACTTCATCGCCCTGCGCGTCAGGCCGGTGCAGTCGGAGCGCGGCCGGGCGTAAGGCCCGTCTCCTGTTCCTTCGGTCACACCTGTCGCAACCCAGGCGCGAACCGCCGCCCTCGCGCCGCAATTGACCCCTCCGATGGCGCCTTCATCGGAGCTTCGCCATGGGTCTCGCCAATCGCCTCGCCGTCACCGCGCTTCTGCTGCTCGGCACCACCCCGGTCTTTGCGGCCGATCTCGACGTGAGATCGGCGATCGATGCAGTGGCTGTCTATCCCGACGGCGCCACGGTGAGCCGCGTCATCGATTTTTCCGCGCCGCCCGGCGAGACGACCCTGGTCGCCCGCGACCTTCCGCCCGGCATCGACGCAAGCTCTCTGCGCGTCGATGCCGGAGAGGCCGATGGCGTCGCGATTGCCGGCATCGATGCTTCCACGGCGACGATCGACGTGCCGCAGCCCGATGCGAGCGCGGGCAAGGCGCTGGTCGACCTGCATGACAGGCGCGACGCCGTCGCCGCGACGATCGCCGCGCTGACCGCCAAGCAGGCGCTGATCGAACGCTTCGCCCGCACCTCCGGCTTTCCGACCGGCAAGGACGGCGGCGACGCCGCCTCGCTGCGGGCGACGTGGAACGCCGTCGGCGACGACCTTACGGGCGTCAACGAAGCGATCCGCCAGGCCAAGGTGACGCTGCGCGGCGTGGACGAGCAGATCGCCGACCTCGAGAGACGGCGCGACGGCCGCCCGCAGGGCAGGCAGGGAACCGCGCTGCGTATCGCCCTTTCGTCGGACCGGCCGGCGAGAGGCAGGCTGCACGTCTCCTACCTCGTCGCCCAAGCCGGCTGGACGCCCCTCTATGACGCGCGGCTCGACACGGGCCGGAACGCGCTCGAAGTCATCCGCCGCGCCAGGGTCACCCAATCGACCGGCGAGGATTGGCGGGACGTCACCCTGACGATCTCGACGGCCCATGCCTCCACGGGCGCGAGCGTGCCGAAGCTGGACAGCAGGATCGTCGCTTTCGCGCCGGACATCCTGGCGGACGCCGTCGTCCCGGCGCCCCGCGCCGAGGCGCGCAAGAGCGAAGCGGCAAGCGCGCCGATCGCGCCGAGCCTGGCTGCCAGACCCGCGCCTCCGCCGGTGCCCGGCCGCGAAACGGAGGCCAGGACCGACATCGCCGGCTTCCAGAGCACATGGACGCTCCCGGGGCGGACATCGATCCAGTCCGGCCCCTCGACCCGGTCGCTGCGCCTCGCATCCTTCACCGTCAGTCCCGAGGTCGTGGCACGGGCCGCCCCGGCCCTGCAGGAAGCTGCCTATATCGAAGCGGCCTTCGACTTGGCGGACGACACGCCGCTCTTTCCCGGCAGCGTCTCCATCTACCGCGACGGGCTCTATGCCGGCCAGGCCGACATGCCCTTCGCCACAAGCGGCCAGCCGGTGCGGCTCGGCTTCGGCGTCGACGACCGCATCAAGATCGACCGCGTCGTGACGCGCAAGCTGGAATCGGACAGCGGCAACGCCCATCCGACCAGCTCGGACCGGCGCGACTACAAGGTCACGCTGCGCAACGGCCGTCCGACCCCGATCCGGATCTCCGTGGAGGAGGCCCTGCCCGTCAGCGAGAACAGCGCCATCCGCATCGAGCTTTCGCCGCAGATGACGCCGCCGACGGTGAAGAACGCCGACGACCGCCGCGGCGTGGCGGTATGGACCTATGATCTCGCTCCCGGCGAGGTCAAGGACATCAGGTTCGGCTACAGGGTGACCTGGCCCTGGGGCGAATCGATCACGCTGGACTGAGCCGCCCGCACGGCGTGCCGATACGCGGCGGCACGCCGCCCCTCCCAGCCGACAGCCCCTCAAGCCGGATCTTGATCTCGCGCCAATTCGTTTGTATACGAACGAATATCCGGCTGATACCGCGACGGGAAATCGCAGCCCCCTGCAATTCACGCTATCAAATGTTTATTTATTTGATTGCCAGAATGTTTGCGGATATCTCACCGGCAAACGATCGACTGTAGCGGCGGCGAGGCCAGCATGAGCAATTTCAACGAGGAGCGCGTCCTCAGCGTCCATCACTGGACCGACAAGCTGTTCAGTTTCACCACGACGCGCGATCCCGGCTTCCGTTTCGAGAACGGGCAGTTCACCATGATCGGCCTGCCGGTCAACGGCCGGCCGCTGCTGCGCGCCTACAGTCTCGTCAGCGCCAATCACGAGGACACGCTCGAATTCTTCTCGATCAAGGTGCAGGACGGCCCGCTCACCTCGCGCCTCCAGCATCTGAAGGAAGGCGACGCCATCATCGTTGGCCGCAAGGCGACGGGAACGCTGCTGCTCGACAACCTCAAGCCCGGCCGCCACCTCTATCTCATCGGCACCGGCACCGGCCTCGCCCCCTTCCTGAGCCTGATCAAGGATCCCGAGACCTATGGCCGCTTCGAGAAGATCGTGCTGATCCATGGCTGCCGCCAGGTGCAGGAACTCGCCTATGGCGAGCGCATCACCCATGAATTGCCGGCCCATGAATTCCTCGGCGAAAGCGTGCGCGAGCAGCTGATCTATTACCCGACGGTGACGCGCGAGGCCTTCCGCAACACCGGGCGCATCACCGACCTCATCAAGTCGGAGAAGCTGTTCGAGGATATCGGCCTGCCGCCGCTCGACGTCGAGCAGGACCGCGTGATGATCTGCGGCAGCCCGGAGATGCTGCGCGACCTGAAGGCCCTGCTCGAGGAGCGGGGTGCCGTCGAGGGCAATCACGGCGAGCCCGGCCATTTCGTCATCGAAAAAGCGTTCGTCGACAGGTAGAACAGCCTGGGGTCGACGAAGCGGGCGTTGCAAGGGGGCGGACAAGGGCGTGGCTGATCCAGAGGAGAGCGCGGCCTATATCCTCGACGATCAGATCGGCTTCGTGCTGAGGCAGGCCTATCAGCGCCATGCCGCCCTGTTCGCCGAGCATCTCGGCGAATCCCTTACGCCCACGCAATGGGCCGTCCTGGCCAAGCTCGCCGAACTCGGCTGCTGTTCGCAGAACATGCTTGGCCGCCTCACCGCCATGGACGTCGCCACGGTGAAGGGCGTGGTCGAGCGCCTCATCAAGCGTGGCTTCGTCGAGACCAGGCCCGATCCGGACGACCGCCGCCGCCTCGCCCTCTCGCTGTCGCCGGGCGGCCGCGCGCTCTATGAACGTCTCGCCGCCGTCGCCCTGGAGATCTCCCGGCTGACTCTCTCCCCTCTCGACGAGGCCGAGCGGAAGATCCTGCTGTCGCTGCTCGCGCGGTTGCGCTGATCAGATCGCGCGATATCGGGCACACGGAAGGCGGCCGTTCCCCCACAGGCGGGAGCCGGGAGTAGCAAAGGCGACGATAAATCGATTATTTGCGCCATTGGAAGCTTGCGCAGCGCGGCCATGAGTGCATGCTACGCGCAACAATTGAGCTTTCGCATATGACGCGAGCATTTACTCAAAGGGAAGGAACCGCATGAGCGGCGATGTCGGCGAACTCCAGGGCCGCAAGCTGGACCTCGCGACGCGTGCAGCCTGGCTCTATTACATCGATGGCGCCACGCAGGACGAGATCGCCACCCAGTTCGACGTCTCCCGCCAGAGTGTCCAGCGCCTGATCGCGCTCGCGGTGTCGGAACGGGTGATCGAGTTCCGCATCCAGGGCCCCGTCGCCGAATGCACCGCGCTGGCGCAGAATCTGCGGGGCCGTTTCGGCCTGTCGATCTGCGAGGTCGTGCCGAACGGGCTGCACGACCCGCTGGCGGCGGTCGGGCTGGCGGCGGCGCAGGTCCTTGAAGCCCAGTTCGGCCAGCGCGGTTCGGGCGTCTTCGGGTTTTCCACCGGACGCACCCTGCTGCGCATGGCGCGCGAGATTTCCGCCCGCTCTCGTCCGGACCTCAAGATGGTATCGATCGTCGGCAATGCGGCCCGGGACGGCTGCGTCAGCCCCTATGAGATCGCCATGCGCCTCGCCGACAAGCTGGGGGCCAAATGCTATCCGCTGCAGATGCCGGTCGTCGCCGGCACGGTGGAGCATTGCCGCACCCTGCAGCAGCAGCCGGTGCACCGCAGGATCCGCGAGCTGGTGGAAACCGCGCGGGCGATCTATGTCGGCGTCAGCGACGTCAATTGGGGCTCGCCGCTGCAGCAGGACGGTTTCGTCGAGGAATCCGAGATGCGCTACCTCGTCGAGAACGGCGCCATCGGCGAAATCGCGGCCTGGCCCTTCGACCGGGACGGCAGGATCCAGTCCAACGACTACACCAACCGCCTTCCGGGCTTCCGTCCGGACGACCTCGCGCGCATCGTCCCCGTGGTCGGCGTGGCCGCCGGCCCGCGCAAGGTCGCTCCGCTGCGGGCGGCACTGAAGGGCGACCTCCTTTCCGGCCTGATCACCGACGAGCATACCGCGCTCGCTCTCCTCGACCAGAACTGATCGCCGGGCCCGGATTGTTGCAGCGCAGCCAAAGATGTTCCCGGACCCCGCTTGACAAGGCGTCGCACCGTTGAGAACATGCCCGGGTGTTGGGCGCCTGCTCAACGCCCAATAAGCCGCATCGAAATGGCACGTCTTTTCTAAGGGAGGTTCTGGTGAAGACTGCGAAAACCTTACTCGCTCTGGCCGGCGCGCTCGCATGCAGCGTCGCCTCCGCCTGGGCGGCCGATACGCTGACGATCGCCACCGTCAACAATGGCGACATGGTCCGCATGCAGAAGCTGACGGACGACTTTACGAAAGCCAATCCGGACGTCACGCTGAACTGGGTGACGCTGGAGGAGAACGCGCTGCGCGAGAAGGTGACGACCGACATCGCCACCAAGGCCGGCCAGTTCGACGTCCTCACCATCGGCACCTATGAAGTGCCGATCTGGGCCAAGAAGGGCTGGCTGGTCTCGCTCGACAAGCTCGGCGCCGACTACGACGTCGACGACCTCCTCACCCCGATTCGCGCCGGGCTCAGCTACGAGGACAAGCTCTACGCCGCGCCTTTCTACGGCGAATCCTCGATGGTGATGTATCGCAAGGACCTGTTCGCCAAGGCCGGCCTCACCATGCCGGAAAGCCCGACCTGGGATTTCGTCGCCGACGCGGCGCGCAAGATCGCCGACAAGGCCACCGGCACCTACGGCATCTGCCTGCGCGGCAAGGCGGGCTGGGGTGAGAACATGGCCTTCATCACCGCGATGTCGAATTCGTTCGGCGCCCGCTGGTTCGATGAGAAGTGGCATCCCCAATTCGACCAGCCGGAATGGAAGAACACGCTCAGCTTCTACGTCAAGCTGCTGAAGGATGCCGGCCCGCCCGGCGCCTCGTCCAACGGCTTCAACGAGAACCTGACGCTGTTCAATTCCGGCAAATGCGGCATGTGGATCGACGCCACCGTCGCCGCTTCCTTCGTCAGCGATCCCAAGCAGTCCAAGGTCTCCGACCAGGTCGGCTTCGCGCTGGCGCCGAACAACGGCCTCGGCAAGAACGCCAACTGGCTGTGGGCCTGGTCGCTCGCCATCCCGAAGAGCTCCAAGCACATCGAGGCGGCCGAGAAGTTCATCGCCTGGGCGACGGGCAAGCACTACATCGACCTGGTGGCCTCGAAGGAAGGCTGGGCGAACGTGCCCCCCGGCACGCGCAAGTCGCTCTACGCCAACCCCGAATACCAGAAGGCAGCTCCCTTCGCGAAGCTGACGCTGGATTCGATCATGTCCGCCGATCCGACCCATCCGACCGTCAAGCCCGTGCCCTATGTCGGCGTGCAGTTCGTCGCCATTCCCGAGTTCCAGGGCATCGGCACCACGGTCGGCCAGCAGTTCTCGGCGGCCCTCGCCGGCAGCACCACCGTGGATGCCGCCCTCGCCTCCGCCCAGAACAGTACGACGCGCACCATGACGAAGGCCGGCTACATCAAGTAGACCCGCCTCGCGGAACGGACGATCCCGACCTCCCGACACTGGGCTGCCCCTTCTCCGGAACGGGCAGCCTCTTTCGAGCCGAGGCGGATCGAGGCCAATCGCGGGCCAAGCCAAGGGCAGCCCGTCAAGAACAGACCATCAAGGTTTCGGTCATGGGGAGGATTTCGAATGGCGACGCAGCAGACGCGTTTGCTGGCCCGGGCAGCCGTCGCGCCCTCGGTGCTGATGCTCTTCATCTGGATGATCGTCCCGCTGGTGATGACCATCTGGTTCTCGTTCCACCGCTACGATCTCCAGAACCTCGACACCTATGACTGGTCAGGCTGGGAGAATTATTATTACTTCCTGACCGATCCCGCCTTCATCCAGGCCCTGATCGTCACCTTGACCCTGGTCGCCAGCGTCCTCGTCATCACCGTCGTCGGCGGCGTCCTGCTCGCCCTCCTGATGGACCAGCCCTTCTTCGGGCAGGGCATCGTGCGCCTGATGGTGCTCGCCCCCTTCTTCGTGATGCCGACCGTCTCGGCGCTGGTGTGGAAGAACCTGTTCATGAATCCGGATTCGGGTCTCTTCACCTGGATCTCGCAATCGCTGCACCTGCCGGTGGTGATCTGGTTCACCAATTACCCGCTGCTGTCGATCATCCTGATCGTCGCCTGGCAGTGGCTGCCCTTCGCCACGCTCATCCTGCTGACGGCGATCCAGTCCCTGGACGAGGAGCAGAAGGAAGCCGCGCAGCTCGACGGCGCCAAGCCGCTCTCCTATTTCTTCTACATCGTGCTGCCGCACCTCTCGCGCGCCATCACCGTGGTGGTGCTGATCGAGACGATCTTCCTGCTCAACACCTTCGCCGAGATCAAGGTCACCACCAATGGCGGCCCCTCGACCTCGAACCTGCCCTATCTGGTCTATCTCACGCAGCAGGCATCGGATATCGGCGGCGCCTCGGCCGGCGCGCTCATCGCGGTCGTCCTCGCCAACATCGTCGCGATGTTCCTCGTCCGTCTCATCGGCAAGAACCTGGAGGCCTGACGTCATGGCGCGCGCAGTCTCGACCCGACGCAAAATCCTGGTGACCGCGGCCGCGTGGCTCGCCGGCCTCATCGTGTTCTTTCCGATCCTGTGGATGGTGATCACCAGCTTCAAGACGGAAGGCGACGCCAGCGCCATGCCGCCGGTCTTCCTGTTCTTCCACTGGACCACGGAGAATTATGCGGAGATCCTCGAGCGGTCGAACTATTTCCTCGCGGCCTGGAATTCCGTCTTCCTGTCGATCGGCTCGACCCTGCTCGGCCTGGTCTTCGCGGTTCCCGCCGCATGGGCCATGGCCTTTGCGCCCGGCAGGAAGACCAAGGACCTGCTGCTCTGGATGCTCTCCACCAAGATGATGCCGGCCATCGGCGCCCTGATGCCGATCTTCCTGCTGTTCAACTATCTGGGCCTGCTCGACAACCGGTGGGGCGTGCTCATCGTGATGTTCCTGCTCAACCTGCCGATCGTCGTGTGGATGCTCTACACCTATTTCAAGGAGATCCCCGGCGAGATCCTGGAGGCCGCACGCATGGACGGGGCTTCGCTCTGGCGGGAGATCATCTATGTCCTCGCCCCGATGGCCGTGCCGGGCATCGCCTCGACCCTGCTCCTCAATACCATCCTCGCCTGGAACGAAGCCTTCTGGACCATCAACCTGACGACCTTCGACGCTGCGCCTCTGACCCAGTTCATCGCCGGCTATTCCGCCCGGGAGGGCCTGTTCTGGGCCACGCTCTCGGCGGCCTCGACCCTGGCCATCCTGCCGATCGTCGTGCTCGGCTGGTTCTCGCAGAAGCAGCTCGTCCGCGGCTTGACCTTCGGAGCGGTAAAATGATCAAAAATAAAATCATCAATTGGGGAGTGGCGTGATGGGTCGTTTCAATCTTCGCAAGGTCCGGAAGGCTTTCGGCGAGGTGGTGATCATTCCTTCGCTCGACCTCGACATCGAAGAGGGCGAGTTCGTCGTCTTCGTCGGCCCGTCAGGCTGCGGCAAGTCGACCCTGCTCAGGCTGATCGCCGGCCTGGAAGACGTCACGGCGGGCGAGATCCGGATCGACGGCGTCGACATGGCCGACGCGCCGCCGGCCAAGCGCGGCCTGTCGATGGTGTTCCAGTCTTACGCGCTCTATCCGCATATGAGCGTGCGCAACAACATCGCCTTCGCCCTGAAGATGGCGGGCGAGCCCAAGGACGTCATCGCCCGCAAGGTCGAGAAGGCGGCGGCGACCTTGAACCTCACCAATTACCTCGATCGCAAGCCGCGACAGCTTTCCGGCGGCCAGCGCCAGCGCGTCGCCATCGGCCGCGCCATCGTGCGCGAGCCCAAGGCCTTCCTGTTCGACGAGCCCCTTTCGAACCTCGACGCGGCGCTGCGCGTCAACATGCGCCTGGAAATCACCCAGCTGCATCAGTCGTTGAAGACGACGATGATCTACGTCACCCACGACCAGGTGGAAGCCATGACGATGGCCGACAAGATCGTCGTGCTGAACGCCGGCAACATCGAGCAGGTCGGCACGCCGCTGGACCTCTACAACAAGCCGAACAACATCTTCGTGGCCGGCTTCATCGGCTCGCCCAAGATGAACCTGATCAAGCCGAAATCCGTCGAGGCCTATAACGCGACGACGATCGGCATTCGGCCCGAGCACATCGATCTCTCGCCGACCGAGGGGCAGTGGAAAGGCGAAATCATGATCTCGGAGCATTTGGGCTCGGACACCTTCTTCCACATCGACGTCGAGGATGTCGGCCGCATCACCGCGCGGGCCCCCGGAGAATTCAGCCTGGGAACCGGCGACATCATCTTCCTGACGCCGCAGCCTCAGCGCCTCCATCGTTTCGACGAGACGGGAAAAGCCATCCGGTGACCCTCTCTTCGGGCGGCGGCGCTCCGCCCCCCTGCGCCGCCTTGACGAACGGGCCTCGCGACTGCTGCAAGAAACGAAGCGGTGCCGATTCTGCGGCGCTGCTTCCATGACGATCCGCGGCATCGGACCGCGCGTGAAAGGGCCTAGCCATGTATATGAAGAAGCTTGATCTTACCGGACGCAACGCACTCGTCACCGGCGGCGGACGCGGCATCGGCCTGGCCTGCGCCGAGGCGCTGGCGGAAGCCGGCGCCAAGGTCGTGATCGCCGATTTCGACATGGCGGTGGCGACGGAAGGGCAGGCTGCGCTCGCCGCCAAGGGCTATGCCGTCGATATCGTCAAGATGGACGTGACCAAGCCCGACGAGGTGACCAAGGTCGCCGACGACCTCGCGGCCAAGGCGCCGATCGACATCCTCGTCAACAATGCCGGCATCGCCCGCTCGATGACCCCGGCGGAGAACGTCGCCGACGAGCATTGGCTCAACGTGATCGACGTCAATCTCAACGGCGTGTTCTGGTGCTGCCGAGCCTTCGGCAAGCATATGCTCGCCGCCGGCAAGGGATCGATCGTCAATATCGGCTCGATGTCCGGCTTCATCGTCAACAAGCCGCAGGAACAGTCCTACTACAACGCATCCAAGGCCGGCGTGCATCACCTCACCAAGTCGCTTGCCGCCGAATGGGGCACGCGCGGGGTCCGCGTCAACGCGGTGGCACCGACCTACATCAACACGCCGCTCACCGCCTTCGCCAAGGAAAACGCGGCGATGTTCCAGACCTGGCTGGACATGACGCCGATGGGACGCCTCGGCGAGGTCGACGAGATCGCCTCCACCGTGCATTTCCTCGCCTCGGACGCCGCCAGCCTGCTCACCGGTTCCATCGTGCTCGCCGACGGCGGCTACACCTGCTGGTGATGGCGATGAGGGGCGCTCACCGATCGCCCCTCTCGGAAACGCAGGGCGTGCCGGAAGGGAAGAGGTCGATCGGTGATCACCCTCCGACGGTGGTCGGACGTCCCCTCTTCAGGCCGCAACCCGTGTCAAGGAATGGCACGGACGGAGGGGCGATCACCGATCGCCCTTCTCGGAAACGCAGAGCGTGCCGAAAGGGAAGAGGTCGATCGGTGATCGACCCTCCGGCCGGCCGTCATCCGCTCAGGATGCCGCCCGGTTGTAGACGTCGGCGAGGCGGATGATGTCGTCCTCGCCGAAATAGCTGCCGGTCTGCACCTCGACGAGTTCGAGGTCGATCTTGCCGGGATTCTCCAGCCGGTGCGTCGCCCCGATCGGGATATAGGTCGATTCGTTCTCGTGCAGCGTCTTGATCTCGCCGTTCACGCTGACGGTGGCGACGCCGCGCACCACGATCCAGTGCTCCGAGCGGTGGTGGTGCTTCTGCAGGGACAATTGCCCGCCGGGCTTCACCACGATGCGCTTGACCTGATGGCGCGGCCCGAGATCGAGCGAGCGGTAATTGCCCCAGGGGCGGAAGGCCTGCAGATGCTCCTGCGTGAGCTTGCCATGGGTCTGCTTGAGGCCTTCGACGAGGGCCTTCACGCCGGCGGCATCCTCCCGCCGCGCCACCAGGATGGCGTCGCCCGTGGCGATCACCGCGAGATCGTCGAGGCCGACGACACAGACGAGCTGGCTTTCCGAGGAGACGAGATTGCGGCGGGCATTGACGAACACGCCCTTGCCGAGTTGCGCATTGCCGGCCTCGTCCTGCGGGGAGAGATCGCGTACGGCGCTCCAGGAGCCGACATCCGACCAGTCGAAGGTCGCGGGGACGACGGCCGCATGCTGCGTCTTCTCCATGACCGCGTAGTCGATGGAGCGCTTGCCGCAGCGGGCGAAGGCCTCGGCATCGAGGCGGACGAAGCCGAGGTCACGGGCGGCGTCGGCCACGGCCTCCTTGGCGGCGGCGACCGTTGCGGGCTCGCGCGTGGCATATTCGGCGAGCAGGGCGGCGGCCTGGAACATGAAATTGCCGGAGTTCCACAGATAGCCTTCGCGCACATAGCGCGTGGCGGTCTCGATGTCGGGCTTTTCGACGAAGCGCCGCACGGCCAGGACGCCGTCCGCCACTTCCTCGCCGACCTCGATATAGCCATAGCCGGTCGCCGGATGATCGGGCGTGACGCCGAACGTGACGATCTGCCCCTTCGAGGCAGCGGCGCGGGCGGCGATGCAGGCCCCGAGAAAACCCTCGATGTCCCTGACGCGGTGGTCGGCGGCGAGCGCCAGGACCAGGGTCCGATCGCCGTCGCGCTCGGCGATGAAGGCTGCGCCGACCGCGATGGCCGGCCCCGAATCGCGCGCCTCAGGCTCCAGCACGATGTCGGCCTCGACGCCGATCGACAGAAGCTGGTCGGCGACGAGGAAACGATGGTCGTGGTTGGTCACCACGACCGGGCGCCCGAACACAGAGGGCTCGCTGACGCGGCGGACCGTTTCCTGAAATGTGGAGAGGTCCCCGAACAGCGGCAGGAACTGCTTGGGACGGCTGGCACGCGAGGCCGGCCAGAGCCGGGTGCCTGAGCCGCCGCACACGATCAAAGGAACGATCAGAGATGACATTTATCACCCATGTTGGAGAGCAGGGTCGCCCCATATTTTTCCCGGCCGGCCGAAACGATGCCATCCGCCATTTCCAGGAAAAATCTGTCTGGCACGAAATTAAGGCATCTGTATTGCATCAGTCTCCAAAGCCGATGGCAATACCCTTTGCGCCGGACGATGCCATTCCGGAAATGGGTGGCCCAGTTGCGCCGTGCTGGATTGGCGAAAAATCCCATTTTTGAAATCCGTCCGAGGACGGGAGAGCCGGACGACTTTTTCAACAGAACTATACTTCGCCTTTATACCCGCAAGGGACGCTGTTATACATCGGGCCCGCGGTTCGACTGGCGCTTTATTCGCAGCGCCCGATGCCATGGAAAAACGTTGAAGTTCTCAGCCGCCCGCTCGGCAATTCCCATGCCATTTAATCCTTTGCCGCCGGGCCGGTCGGTGCAAACGGAGGCCCACCCGCCTTCCGACCGCTCCCCCGCCCGTCATTCTCCGGACGGGCGGACAGTCGCAGGCGATTGATGCACTGCACAAATTGCCGGAATTGCGCCTTGAACCGGCGTGATTTCTCCACGAGAGTCCGGACGGTGCAGTGGGGCCGCCGCCGGCCGCCTGCCGCAACGGAGGGACCCATGCATCCCGGCATCGTCCTCATCGGCCTCTGGGTTGCCTGGGCCCTGTCCTGGCTCGTGGCGGCGCGCTGGGCCAGCCGCCCGACCCGCATCGAGACCACGCGGAATGCGGCCATTTATCGCATGGCCCTCCTGACCGGAGGCCTCCTCCTGGCGGTTCCCGCGCACAGCGCGTGGGCCATGCATCTGTGGTGGCCGGGTCATGTACAAGCCTGGCTGCTGGTGCTTCTCGCCGCTGCCGGCTTCGCCTTCGCGTGGTGGGCCCGCCTTCATCTGGGCAGGCTGTGGTCGAGCTCGGTGACCATCAAGCCGGACCATCACATCGTCGACACCGGGCCATACGGGCTGGTGCGCCACCCGATCTATGCCGGGCTGCTGCTCGCCGTCCTCGCCACCGTCCTGATCAAGGGCGGTCTCCTCGGCATCGGCGGCGGCGTCATCATCCTGGCCGGCATCATCGTCAAGGCCCGGCTCGAGGAGGGCTTCCTGCGCGAGGATCTCGGCCGCGAAGCCTATGATTCCTATGCCCGCCGCGTGCCGATGCTGGTGCCGTTCCTACGTTTCGGCTGACCTTCACCCCTGCGATCAACGTTATGTGATGACGGATCGCGCGCTCTCCCGCTTGACGAAGCACGCACGAAATTCATCGTCTGCAGATCCGACTGTCCGCCATCCGGAATCGTTCGCGCGAACGGCAAGGGTGCACATTTCGATTGCATTTCGATGATCAGATATCTGCATGCGCTCGTCCTGCTGCTCGGCTTGTGCGGCGGAGCCACCTATGCGGACACGCTGAATCTTCCGGCGGGGCCTGATCTGTTCACGGTGACGCACGGGCCGGAAGGCCCGCCGATGCGGGTGATCATCGTCCACAGCGACGAAGCTGGATGCGCACCCGGCTGCGCGGCGTGGATCTCGGCGGAAGGACGGATCACGGCGGACACCCCTGCACTCTTCGAGCGCGCTTTCGCTGCGATGGCGCCGCGGAAACTGCCCATCCTCATCGTGTCCAACGGCGGCCTGATCGAGAGTGCGCTCAAGATCGGGCACATGATAAGGCAGCGCCATCTCGACGTCGCCGTCAGCGCCACATGGCTGCAAGCCTGCCCGAAAGGGGACAAGACCTGCAGGGAGGGCGCCCTGACGGGCCGGTTGGGCGAGCCGCACGGCAACGCGGCCTACTGCGCCTCGGCCTGCGTCTACATCCTGGCCGCCGGCGAAAGGCGTATCGTGTCCTATGATGTCGGGGTGGGCCTGCACGAGGCGAGCGCGACGATCGTTCATGAGGAAATCGAGCACGTTCCGGTCGTGGACCCCCTGGGCCGCCGCATGGGCTATCGAAGCAAGGTCTTGTCGAGCTATTCGACCGAAGGGGCGCCTCGCAGCGGCAGCTACGACAGATGGGCTGCCTACTTCAGAACGATGGGCATCCGGGGCGATCTCGTGGCGCTCATGCATAAAGCCACGCCCGAGCAAGTCCATTGGATGACGATGGCCGAGCTCGATTCGACCGGCCTTGCCACCGATCGCTTCTCGCCGGAAGCCTTTATCGACGCGCTGGGGCATCCGACCCATGCCCTCCTCGAACCAGCGGTCCCCGCTTCGGGATGGATCCACCAGGAAGCCTCGGGTGACCATTGGCAGGACGGAACCTCCCGGCCCGCCGGCACGACTTCCCACCCGCCGGCGAAAGACCCACCAATCACGATCATCCAGCACTTGCCGGTTTCCTATACCGCGCTTTACCCGGATTGGTCTGTGCCTCCGCTGTCCTTCGCGATCACCCCGCCCGTGCCGCGCCCGATAGAGGCCGCCGCGCCGGCCCCTCCTGTCGAAAAGGCCCGTTCGGCGCCCGCCAAGCCCGAGCCGGTCACGCCCGATGCGGGCTCGCCGTCCGCCAGCACCACCAGCAAGAAGATGGCGCTGGTGGTTGCGGCGCCGGTCCAGCCCCTCCGTCACAAGGATCCGCCGCACGGAGCTACGGTCCGGGATCGACCGCAACGCTGCACGGGTATCGATACCATCCCTGTCGCGGGCATGCGGCTGAAGGGACGGATCATGGTGGTCTTTCCGCTGGCCCCCGCCGGCTTGGTGCTCGCCGGGGTCGAGCATCAATTACGCCTGAGCGCCGATCCGAAATATTTCGGCTACGAACGCGTGGGGGTGATTGTCGACAGCCCGGCGATGTTCGGCACGCGCCAGTCGGTCCTGATCCCGCACAATCTCCATGCCGGTGCCGGCGACGAGATCGCCTTCGTAACGAGGCACCAGGACCGCCAGGCCTGCCGCTTCATTCCAAGTCTCGCCACCAGCGTGCGCGGCGCGGAGTAGAGCGCTCTTTCTTCAGACCGAATCGCCCGGAATCGAAAAATGCATTTCATACCGGAGAGCTAAATTAGTGATCCGCTCCGGCTCGGCTGTATGCCGACCAGAAAGATGACGAAGGATGGGGTTGTGGCCGGGTCAACTGGTCAGGATCGAAATTCTCCACCACGGGAGCCGAGCATGACATCCACTCCGACATCGGCAGGCAAGGACTACCGCCTCGCCCACGCGTCGGCTTGCGTCCAAGGCGACAATCTGGATCCGGATTTCTGGACCGCCTATTTCGACTGCAAGCCAGACAAAGCGATAAGGAAGGGACTTCCATTCGCAACCCCGTCAGGACGCATCAGACTGGGGGCAACGGGACTATGGAGCATCCAAAGCAGATCACATGTTCGAGCAGACGAACTCACGCCCCACATCTCCCACCTTCTTCACCGGCTTCGGCTGCCCAGGCCGGCCCTGGCGGACCTGCTCAAGTCGAGGGGCGAACGCTTCCGAATATTCTGCTACTGGGACAATGATGCCGGCGACCGACTGCCTGTCGTCAGTGAACAGTGTAAACGAGATATCGAGCTTTCAGGCGGCACGATCGATATCGACGAGTACCCCAAGACTCGAGACGAAGGATGCGACGAGTAGGGCGTTCTGTCCTGCTGCCCGATTTGAATAACAATCAAAGCAACGGCCATGCGAGGAACCGCCGGCATTCGGCCCCCCGGCGGCGGTGCTATTCCGCCGCCGCAAGGCCGTCTCTCGAGACGGCGGGTGCATTCGGGTCGCCCGGCGCGGTCTCCCAGCCGAGATCCGGAACCGTGGCGATGCGGCTGCCGCGCATGTCGGTGCGCGTCATCACGAAGTCGGCGTTCTGCAGGTGCCGGATCTGGCTGCGCGCCCGGCCCGCAGAATGGCTGCCGCAGCGCTGCGCGATCTCCGCATCGGACGGGCATGGCGCCCCGTTCAGCGCAGCGCCGGCCAGGATGAGGAAGACGGCCTGGAGATCGACCGGGACCCGGCGGGCATGGTCGAGCGCCCGCTGCCATGCCTCGCCGTCCACGACATCGGGGTCCATGCCGGCCCGGGCCGCGTTGAGGAGGAACTTGAACTCGGCCATCGCCGGCGGCGTCCCGCCCAGCCTGGCGATGCGGCAGCGCACGATGAAATCCTGGTAGAGCACGGCCTCGGTGCGGAAGGCGGCGTCGGCCTCCTGCAGGATGGCGAAGGCGATGCGGCGATAGGCGAGCTGCCGCTCGGCGTCCGGCATGGCGGGCAGGCCTTCCTCGCCTGCGCTTTCAGCCGGCCTGTCGCGGACCAGCTGCTCCAGGATCTCGTTGGTCGAGGGCGGCGGCGGGGACGGCGCCCGGCGCTCGGCACGCGGGCGCGAGGCGGCCATCGGCACCGGCGCCAGGATGAGGTCGCGCGTTCCCTCCCCTGCTTCCGGCAGCGGCGTCAGCTTCGGCGTGGCGACGCGCGGGCGCGTCTCCACCGGCCCGACCCGGATCGGCAAAGGACGGCGCGAGAGGGCCGGGCCGAGCGCGACGAACTGGCCGCGCTGCAATTCACGGAAGGTCTCGGCCTGGCGGCGGTCGAGGCCGAGGAGATCGGCCGCACGCGCCATGTCGATATCGAGGAAGGTACGGCCCATCAGGAAGTTGGAGGCTTCGGCAGCGACGTTCTTGGCGAGCTTGGCGAGGCGCTGGGTGGCGATGATGCCGGCCAGCCCGCGCTTGCGGCCGCGGCACATCAGGTTGGTCATCGCGCCCAGCGACACCTTGCGCGCCTCTTCCGACACCTCGCCCGAGGCCGCCGGCGCGAAGAGCTGGGCCTCGTCGACCACGACGAGCATCGGAAACCAGAAATCGCGCTCCGCATCGAACAGGGCGTTGAGGAAGGCCGCCGCGGCCCGCATCTGCATCTCCGCGTCGAGGCTTTCCAGCACCAGCACCGCGGAGGCCCGATGCTGGCGGATGCGCTGGGCGATATGCTCGAGCTCGGCCAGGCTGCGCTCGCCGTCGATGACGACATGGCCGTAGCGGTCCGACAGGCTGGCGAATTCGCCCTCGGGATCGATGATGACCTGCTGGACATGGGGGGCGCTCTGCTCGAGCAGGCGGCGCAGCAGATGCGACTTGCCCGAGCCCGAATTGCCCTGCACCAGGAGCCGCGTCGCCAGCAACTCTTCGATATCGAGCATCGCGGGCCCACTGCCGGGCGCGGAAGCGGTGCCCATGTCGATTTCGATCTTCATACGCCGTGCCGATTTCCAGGATTTGGTTCGAAAAGCCCAGCCTTTCGAGAACGATGGGTGTCAGGATGACAGATAGGGCTGAAAAGCGATTCTATCGATGTTTTCCTGTAGCGGGCAGCCCGAAGCCATAGCGCCTGCCGCCCGCCGGCGTCACCCCCGGGCCGGGCGCAGGGGGCGGATGTCCACATCTTCCGGGCATCGCTCCACAGCCGTCTCTAGCAGGCTGCGGAAATTCACTACCCGAAGCGCGAGCGATCTGATTCACTGATTGTTGTGGATTGCTTGGAGGGGCTGATGCGCGGATCGGATGAACAGACGGGTGCGCTCTTTAGTTATCAGAGCCCTGAATCGCTTGTTCCTCGCGATCATCCGCTACGTGCCATCCGCCTTGTGGTGAACGCGGCTCTCGAACGGTTGTCCGAGCCGTTCTCGAAGCTCTATTCGCCGTATGGCCGCGCCTCGATCGCACCGGAGAAACTGCTGCGGGCCTTGTTGGTGCAGGCCTTCTTCGGCATCCGTTCCGAGCGCCAGCTCATGGAGCAGGTGCGCTACAACATGCTGTTCCGCTGGTTCATCGGCCTGTCGATGGATGCGCCGATCTGGGATGTGACGGTGTTCACCAAGAACCGCGACCGGCTTTTGGAGGGCGACATCGCGCGGGAATTTCTGCTTGCGATCCTGGCCGATCCGCAGGTCAAGCCCTTGCTGTCGAGCGAGCATTTTTCGGTGGACGGCACGCTGATCGCCGCCTGGGCGTCGATGAAGAGCTTTCAGCCCAAGGATGGCAGCGGGTCACCGCCCGGGCCGGGCCGCAATGGCGAGCGCGATTTCCGGGGCGAGAAGCGCTCCAACCAGACCCATGAGAGCACCACCGACCCGGATGCCCGGCTTTATCGCAAGGCGGACGGCCAGCCCGCCAAGCTGGCCTATCTCGGCCATGTCCTCATGGAGAACCGCAACGGCCTCATCGTCGATGCCGAACTGACGAAGGCCACCGGCTGGGCCGAGCGGGCGGCGGCCGAGGCGATGATCGAGGACGCCGCGCCGGCCGGCCGTGTCACCCTGGGCGCCGACAAGGCCTATGACGTCGCTGCGCATGTGGCCAGGTTGCGCGCTCTCGGCGTGACGCCGCATGTCGCGCAGAACGCCACCAACCGCCGGTCAGCCATCGATCGGCGCACGACACGCCACCCCGGATATGCCCTCAGCCAGACGATCCGCAAACGCATCGAAGAGCCGTTCGGCTGGATCAAGGAAGCCGGCGGCTTCCGGCAAACAAAACACCGAGGCCAAGAACGGGTCGGATGGATGTTCACTCTCAGAGCCGCAGCCTACAACCTCATCCGACTTCCCAAACTCTTCGCAACGACTTGAACCGGAATACCGGAAAAACGCATCGATACCCGATCCACATCCGTCAGAAATCCCACTCCAACTGCATGAGCAAAAACGAAAATCACCTATACAGATGTCAATTTCCGCAGCCTGCTAGAGCCGCTCGTTGGTGCGCAGTTCGGTGAGGCGGCGCTTCATCAGGCGGAAGCGGCGCAGGTGGTCCTCGTCGCGCCGCAACGCCACGGCGGTGGAGAGCACGTCGATGACGACGAGGGCGGCGATGCGCGAGATCGTCGGCGTGTAGATGTTGGTGTTGTCGAGCGTCTCGACGATCAGCGCCACGTCGCAATGGCGCGTCAGGGGCGTGTCGGCCCCGGTGATGCCGATCACCGCGACGCCGTTCTCGTGCGCCGTGCGCGCCACCTCGATGATGGAGCGCGTCATGCCGGTGTTGGAAATGACCACCGCGACGTCGCCGGGCTTCATCATCGCCGCGACCATCAGCTGCTGGTGGGAATCGAGCTGCGCCCCGCAGGGCACGCCGAAGAGCGGGAATTTCTGCTGGGCGTCGCGGGCGACGATGCCCGAGGCGCCGAAGCCGAAGAATTCGATGTAATTGGCCTTTTCGAGGATGCCGATCGCCCGCGTCAGGGCCGCCTTGTCGAGATGGTGGCGCGCCCAGTCGAGGCTGGTGATCGTGTAGTCGAAGATCTTCTCCACCACCGCCTCCGGCGAATCGGTGTCGAGCAGCACCGAATGGGTGGCGGGCGTGCCGAGCGCCAGGCTCTGCGCGAGGCGGAGCTTGAAGTCCTGGAAGCCGTTGCAGCCGATCGCCGTGCAGAAGCGGATCACCGTCGGCTCGCTGACCTCGGCGGCGTGGGCGGTCTCCGCCACCGTCGCATTCAGGATGCGGTGGGGATCGGCCAGGATCAGGTCCGCCACCTTGCGGTCGGACTTGCGCAGCTCCGACCGCATGAGGCGCACGACCTCGAGCACGTTCTGCGTCGTCGCGCGGGCGGCCGGCTGCGCCGCCGCGGGCGGGATCGGTGTGGTCATGGGCTGGCGGTCCTCTCCTTCATCCCGCAAGAATGCCTGCTCGCGCCCCAGGCCGATGGATGAGCCGACAAGGCTACCGCCCTTCGAGGCCCGCCGTCATCCGCCCACCGGGTCCTTGCCGAGGCGGTATTCGACGCCCGTCCTCGCACGGACCAGCCTCGTCCCGCCCGTCATGCCACGGGCCCTGGCATCGATCGCTTCCGGCGCCGCGCTGTTGAAGGCGAACATGCCGTAATGATGGGCCATGACGACCGGCACGCGGCATTCGCGAGCGAGATCGGCCGTTTCGTCCAGCGTGAAATTGCCGGCAATGCCGGCCGAGCGCAAGGCGTCCGAACGGCCATTGACCGGAAACAAAGCGAGATCGGGCCGGAACGCGGCGATTTCCGCCGCCTGCCCCTCGAACGGCACGGTATCGCCGGAATGGAAGACCCTGAGCCCATCCGCCTCCAGCCCGTAGCCGAGGAAGACATGCCGGCCGGCGGCATCGCGTTCCAGCGTTTCGTGGGCGGCGCGCATCACGCTCAGCCGGAGGCCCGCAGCGAGGTCGAGGCCGTCCCCCGCATCGACGCCGACGAGGCGTCCCGGCGCCGCGCCGATCCGCTCGCGTGCGAGGGCGAGGGAGGCGAGCGGCACGACGAAGCGCGTTCCGGCACAGCGAGCGGCGATCCGCTGCAGCGTTTCGCCGTCCATGTGGTCGGTATGGTGGTGCGTGCACAGCACCGCATCGATCGGCGGCAGATCGTCGACGCCGATCGGAGGCGGCATCATGCGTTCATGCGAGAAGCCGCGGCCGCGATATTTCACCGCCAGCGCATCCGAGAGATAGGGATCGATCAGCAGACGGGCCTGCCCGGTATCCAGCACGAAGCCCGCCTGCCCCAGCCAGTACAGCGAAAGCCCGCCCGCTGCCGGACGGGTGGCGAGACGCGCCGCCAGCGGCCCGTCATAAGGGATCTGTTCGAAGGACGGCCACGCGCCCCGGTCAGGTGCCATCGGGCGCGCCTAGCCTTTGGCGGCGCTGATGGCGATCTCGCCGAGGCGGTCGAAATCCGGGCCGGCGGTCGGGATCGCGATGTGGAAGACTTCTGCGATCACCTGCGTCCAGCCATGCAGGAAATAGGTCCAGCCATCCTCGATCTGCAGGTGCCGTTCCGCCTGCTGGCGCCGGGCCTGGTCGAGGAAGACGAGGTCGCCGCGATAGTTGAGATCCCAGACGATGGCGCGTTCGGGGAAGCGCACGGCATCGGTGAGCGGCGAGCCCGGCGCATCCTTGCCGAGGCCGGTCGCGTTGATGACCACCGAACCGGGCTTCAGCGTCGCCGTCACGGCGTCATTGTCCTCGGGCCTGGGGGCGAGGACATAATCCACCGACACGCGCATGCCGATCTCGGCATGGATGCGCCGGATCTCGTCGAGGCGGTGCGGGCTGCGGTTGGAGACGATGATGCGGGAAGGCACGTCGTCGCTGCGTTCGGGCCGGACGATGTGCCACGTCAAGGCGATGGTCGAGCCGCCGGCGCCGATCGAGAAGAGTTCGGCGCCGGTGCGGGCGAAATGGCCGGGCTCGATGAAGCCGTCGAGAGCCAGCCCGGAGGAGATCGGGTCCTTGGCGTGGCAGACGAGGCGCCCGTCCCGCTTGGAGAGGCAGCTCGTCTCCTCCATCCCGCGCGCGAAGGGATCGATCTCGTCGAACATGTCGCGGCAGGCCTTGTAGAGATCGATCTTATGGGTGGTGACGAGCGCGCCCAGCGACAGCGGGTCGGCCTTGATGAAGGCGACGGCCTCGCGATAGGCCTGCGGCTCGGCATGCAGGGGGAAATCGATCCCCTTGATCACCGCATCCTTCAGCCCGAGATGCGCCGCCCAGGCGGGAAACACCCGCATGATCGAGCTCTTTGTGGTGGTGACGCCGATGAAGTAGAGGGTCGGCCGGGTCGCCGGCTGATAGAGACTCATGATGCACTTTCCCTTATGGCTCTGGCACGCTCCACCGCCGCCCTCGCCTTTGCCGTGATGTCGGCGAAGCGGCCTTCGCGCAGGTCTTCCGGACGGGCGATCCAGGTGCCGCCGACCGCGGCGACGAAGCGGTGCTTCAGCCAGTCGCCCATCGTCTCCAGGCTGACGCCGCCGGTCGGGATGAAGCGGACCCCGAGATGGTTGAACGGCGCGACGATCGCTTCCAGCGCCTTCGGCCCGCCCGCGATGCCGGCCGGAAAGAACTTGCACAGCCGGAACCCGGCCCGGACCGCGAGGGTGAGGTCGGTCGGCGTCATGATGCCGGGCGCGAAGGGCAGGCCGATCGCGACGGCGGCGGCGGCGATCTCGGGATCGAAGCCCGGCGACAGCGCGAACTTCGCGCCGTTCTCCTTCGAGGCCCGCACCGAATCGAGGTCGAGCACGGTGCCGGCGCCCGCCAGGAAATCCGGACGCTTCTCCTTGAGCGTCGCCAGGACGTCGGCGGCGGCCCGGGTCCGGAAGGTGATCTCGGCGATCGGCAGGCCGCCCTCGGCCAGGGCGTCGGCGAGGGCCACGGCATGGCCCGCCTCTTCGATGGCGATGACCGGGACGACACCGATTGCTTCGATCTGCTCGAGGGGGCTTGCTGCCATCATGGCTCTCCAGAAATCATGGGCGGGAAGGCACCAGGGCTTCCTCGCGGGAACGCCGTGCTTATAATGCGCGTTCGCCACGCGGATCCAGCCGGCGCGCCCGTTTCGAGCTGCTAGGGATTGCCCTCTCTCGCATATGCCGCTCCCAATCTGTAGCAATGCTACAGACAGCGGCTTTTACATGCAAGATGGATGAGACATTGCTGCGTTGCAGCGTAGAATGAGCCGAAGTTTCGGTTGACCTTACCGAAATCATGTAGCATCGCTACTCGACGGACCGCCTCCCGGCGACAAACAGCAAATCCACATGTCCCAGCCCCATCACCGCCATCGTGTTCCGAAATCCGCGCGCAAGCCGGCCGTCACACGTTCCTCGCAGGCCGCAGGCCGCCGCAACCGGGGAGGCCGGCCATGACCCAGGACCTGATCCTCGCCATCGACGTCGGCACCGGCAGCGCCCGCGCGGCTCTGGTCGATGCCGCCGGCGGGGCCATAAGGCAGATCTCCGCCAGCGAGTATGACCAGATCGTCCCGGCCTTCGGCTGGGCCGAGCAGCGCCCGGCCGACTGGTGGGCCGGCACGGTCCAGGCGGTCAGGGCCGTGCTCGACCGGGAGCCCGACGCGGTCAGGCGCATCCTCGCCGTCGCCGCCTGCGGACAGATGCACGGCACCGTGCTGGTCGACGGCCATGGCCGTCCGACGCGCGAGACCGCGCCGCTGTGGAACGACAAGCGCACCGCGGCGCTGGTGGCGGCCTTCGAGCGCGACAATGCGCCCGCCTCCTATCTCGCCGAGAGCGGCAACCCGCCGACGCCGGCCTGGCCTGGCTTCAAGCTCGCCTGGCTGCGCGACAACGACCCCAAGGCCTATGAGGCCGCCGCCACCGTCCTGATGCCGAAGGACTACATCAACCTGCGGCTGACCGGCGAGATCGCCATGGACGAGGGCGACGCCTCCTGCAGCTTCCTGATGAACCCGCAGACGGGGCAATGGTCGGCGGCGATGATCGACCGGCTCGGCCTCGATGCCGCCAAGCTGCCGCCGATCCGCTCGCCGCTGGACATCCTCGGCGCGGTCACCGCCGCGGCGGCGGCCGAGACCGGCCTCGCCGAGGGAACCCCCGTGCTGGTGGGCGGCGCCGACTATCCCGTCGCCGTGCTCGGGTCGGGCGTGATGCGGCCGGGCCTCGCCTCCGACGTCATGGGCACGTCCTCGATCATCACCCTGATCGCCGAACGCCCGCTGCTCGACCCGGAGATGTGCAATGTGCGCACCGTCGAAGGCCATTGGGGCCCGTTCACGCTGCTGGAAACCGGCGGCGACGCCATGCGCTGGGCCCGCCGCGCCTTTCACGAGAAGGCGCTGGGCTATGGCGAGATCGTGGCGAAGGCGGCCGAAGCGCCGGCCGGCGCCGACGCCCTGTTCTTCCTGCCCTTCCTGGTCGGAGAAAGGCTCGGCGCGCATCGCAATGCGCGGGCCCAGTTCTTCGGCATCGGCGCCCGCCACGGCCTCGCCCATCTCCACCGCGCCATCCTGGAAGGCGTGGCCTTCGCCGTCACCCGCCATATCCGCATCATCGAAGCCGCCACCGGCCAGAAGCTCGAGCGCGTCGTCGCCTCGGGCGGGGGGGCGAAGACGGCGCTCTGGCTGAAGATCAAGGCCAGCGCCTACAATGTGCCGATCCTCGTGCCCCAGGAAACCGAATGCGGCCTGGTGGGCTGCGCCGCGATGGCGGCGACGGCCGTCGGGCGCTTCTCGCGGGTCGAGGATGCGGTCACGCGCTTCGTGGCCTATGCCGACGAGGTCCTGCCCGATCCAGCCTGGGCCGACACCTATGCGAGGATGCAGCCGGTGTTCGACCGCATCTACAGGCATTCGCAGGCCCTCTATGACGACCTCGACGGCCTCGCTGCGGCTTCGCACACGGAAAAAGTATCATGACACTCATCGGCGCCCGCTTTCCGGGCCGTTATCTCCAGGGACCCGGCATTCTCCCGCTTCTCGGCAAGGAAGCGGCGACGTTCGGCAGGACCGCCCTGTGCGTCGTCGACCGGGGTATCTACGACGCGCTCGCCCCGGCCGTCGAAGCGGCCTGCGCCGGAGCCGTCGCGGCGACGCTGGTCCGCCATGGCGGCGAGTGCTCGGAAAGCGAGATCGCACGGGTCGAGGCGATCGGGCGCGAGGCGGGGGCCGAAGTGGTGATCGGCATCGGTGGCGGCAAGGCGCTGGACACCGCCAAGGCCGCGGCCTTCCGGCTGGGGCGGCCGAGCGTGATCGTACCGACGATCGCCGCCTCGGATGCCCCCTGCAGCGCGCTCGCCGTGATCTATCACGATGACGGCAAGGTGGCGTATGACTTCTTCTTCCCGCGCAATCCCGATCTCGTCCTGGTCGACACCGCGATCATCGCCAGGGCCCCGGCCCGTTTCCTGTCCGCCGGCATCGGCGACGCCCTCGCCACCTTCTACGAGGCGGAGGCCTGCCGCCTGTCGGGCGCCGACAATTGCATGAAAACGCGCGGCGCCGCGATCGCCTACGAAGTCGCCCGCCTGTGCCGCGACACCGTGCTCGACCATGGGGTGGCGGCGCTCGCCGAATGCGAAGCCGGCGCGCCCGGCCCCGCCTTCGAGCGGGTGGTGGAAGCCAATATCCTGCTCAGCGGCGTCGGCTTCGAATCCGGCGGCGTCGCCGGCGCCCATGCCATCCATCACGGCCTGTGCGAGCTCGACGACGTGCATCACCATCTCCACGGCGAGAAGGTCGCCATCGGCGTGCTCGCCGAACTGATCCTGCAGAGCGCCCCGCAGGAGGAGTTCCGGCGCATCCGCGATTTCTGCGTGGCGGTGAAGCTGCCGGTGCGGCTCGCCGATATCGGCATCGCCGACGCGACGGAGGAGAAGCTGCGCATCGTGGCCGAACGCGCCTGCCGGCCGGGCGAGATCATGCACAACGAGGCGGCTCCGATGACGCTCGACAAGGTCGTCGCGGCGCTCCGCGCCCTGATCTGACGCTGAAACCCGCCATGTCCCCGCACATCCCCGCGGGGCGCGACATGCCGGGGCACCCACTCCAGAATTCGAGCGAAAGAGGAATACCCATGCAGGACGTTCTCTCGGCCTTCCGCCCCGATCTCTTCGCCGGCAAGACCGTCGTCATTTCCGGCGGATCGAGCGGCATCGGCCTCGCCCTCGCCGAGGGCTTTGCCCGGCTCGGCGCCGGCGTCATCGCCACCGGCTCGTCGTCGGCCAAGCTGTCGGCGGCCAGGGCCGACCCCGGCCTCGCTGGCATCCGCTTCGAAAAGCTCGACGTCCGCGACAAGCAGGCCGTCGACGCCTTCTTCTCGATCTTGCCGAGCCTGGACGTGCTGGTCAACGCCCAGGGCATCGCCCGCCCGGGCGCGGAATGGACGGAGGAGACCTATCTCGAAGTCATCGACGTCAACATGAACAGCGCCATGCGCCTATCGATGGCGGCCCATCCGCTCCTGCTCAAGTCGAAGGGCTCCATCATCAATTTCGCCTCGATGCTGAGCTATCTCGCCGATGACAGCGTGCCCGCCTATTGCGCCAGCAAGACCGGCATCGTGGGGCTGACGCGGGCGCTGGCGCATAAATTCGGGCCGGAGGGCATTCGCGTCAACGCGATCGCCCCCGGCTACCACAAGACGGACATGACGCGGGCGCTGTGGGAAGATCCCGTCCCGGCGGACAAGATCGCGAAGAAATCGGCGCTCAAGCGCTGGGGCAGCGTCGACGACCTCGTGGGAACCGCGATCTTCTTCGCCTCGCCCGCCGCCCAGTTCGTCACCGCCACCACTTTGCCCGTCGACGGCGGCTATGTCGTCGGCGGCTTCTGAAAAACCGCACGGCAAGATCACGACCAGGATCGCTACAAAAATCACGACAAGGAGGAGGCTCGCATGGATCTCGGATTGAAGGGCAAGGTCGCCGTCATCACCGGCGGCAGCGTCGGCATCGGCCTCGCGATCGCCGAAGGACTGGCGGCGGAAGGAAGCCACGTCGTGCTGGCGGCACGCCAGAGCGAACGCGTCACCGCCGAGGCCGGGCGCATCGCCGCTCATTTCGGCGTGCGCACGCTCGGTGTCGCCTGCGACGTCGGCACGCCGGAGGGCACGCGCAAGCTGGTCGATGAGACCGCCGCGACCTTCGGCGGCGCCGACATCCTGATCAACAATGCCGGGACGGGCTCCAACGAGACCATCATGGAAGCGCCGGACGAGAAGTGGCAGAGCTATTGGGACCTGCATGTGATGGCTGCCGTCCGGCTGGCCCGCGGCTTCGTGCCCTCGATGCGCGAACGCGGCGCCGGCGTCATCCTGCACAACGCCTCGATCTGCGCGGCGCAGCCCTTGTGGTACGAGCCGATCTACAACGTCACCAAGGCTGCGCTGATGATGTTCTCCAAGACCCTCGCCCAAGAGGTGATCAAGGACAATATCCGCGTCAACACCGTCAATCCCGGCCTGATCCTGACGCCCGACTGGGTCAAGACCGCCAAGCAGCTCACGGCCGACAAGGGCGGCGACTGGCAGGGCTATCTCGACGAGGTCGCACGCGAGCATGCACCGATCAAGCGCTTCGCGACGGCGCAGGAACTGGCGAACTTCTTCGTCTTCCTGTGCTCGGACAAGGCGAGCTACAGCGTCGGCTCGACCTATTACGTCGACGGCGGCATGCTGAAGACGGTATAGGCGCCGGGAGGGGCGCTCCCCCCTCCCGAACGCGACGCATCGGCAGAAGCGGAGCGGAATTCCGCTCCGCGTTTTTTTGCGATCCTCAGCAGGGCGGCATCCCCGGCCGGCCGCAGTTTCGCCCGGGCGCGGCGGGATGGGCCTGCGGCGGTTGCCGCATCGGCTGCTGCACCCGCGGTTCCGGCCGAGGCTGACGCTGCGGCTGCATCTGGGGCGCCTGGCGGATCTGCGGCTGAAGGCGCGGCTGAGGCGCCGGGCGTTCCTGCATCGGCTGCATCTGGGGTTTGGGCGCATGGGCCGGCCTGTTGGATTGAGGCTGCGCCCTTTCGAGCTGCGGCGCAGGCTGCGACGGGAACGGCTTGCCAGCCGCCGGCCCCTGGTCGCCACCGGGCTGGTTCCGGCGGTGCTGCTTCGCCGTCGGCAGGCCCCCCTCCTGGCCATTCCCGGGTGCATTCGCCTTCGGCCCGCCGACGCCCGGCTCCGGCTGGAGGGCCGGATTGCCGGGCTGAGCGCCGCCGGCGGGACCATTGCCCGGCAACGCGCCATGACCCTTCTTTCCGCGGCCCTGCTTGCCCGGCTTGGGATTACCCGGCTCCGCGCCGGGCTGCGCCTGCGCAGCCGGATTCTGAAGGGTGTCGGGCGCCTGCCCGTTCATGCCCGGCAGGTTGTTCTGGCCCGGCGGGGGCTTGTGCCCCTTCCGGCCCTGCTGGCCCGCCTGGCCGGGGAGCGGCTGACCGCCGTTCATGCCAGGCAGGTTGTTCTGCCCGCCCGGCCCCTTCTCACCCTTGTGGTCCTGGGGGCCGGCCTGGCCCGGGAGCGGCGGCTGCCCACCGGCCTTCGGCAGATTGCCCTGTCCCGGCAGCGGCTTCTGCCCGTTCATGCCCGGCAGGTTGTTCTGCCCGGCCGGACCCTTGTGATCCTGCGGGCCGGCTTGTCCCGGCAACGGATTCTGCCCGTTCACGCCCGGCGGGTTCTGGCCGGCCGGGAGCTTGCCGGGCTGGACGACGCCCGGAAGGGGCTGCAATCCAGGCCGCGGCTGCCCCGGCAGGATGGGCTGGCCGCCGGTGCGGTCGACCCCGCCCGGATTCCTCGGTCCGGCACCGGGGCGGTTCCGCAGATAGGGCGGCAGGGTAACGCCGAGCACGGCGGCAGCCGCACCCGCCGCAATCGCGGCGCCGGTCACCTTCTCGCCCGGCGTCATGGCGGCGCCGGGGCGTTCGTCTTCCCGTCGCGGATTGTCGATCATCTCGTTGACGACCGTCGAGTTGTGGATGTTCTCGAAGATGACGTTCTGGGGCGGCGGCTCGATATAGCGCGGGGGCCGCACCCATTCGGGAACCGCGACGTAGCGCGGCATCGGCAGCATGTAGTCACCGCGGGGCGGGGGCGGCGGCGGCAATTCGACGAAGTCGCGCGGCGGCGGCGGCAGGAAGATCACCGGCGGCGGGGGCGGCGGCGGCAGATCGAAGTCCGGATCGCTGAAGATGAACACCGGACGGTCGACATAGACGACCTCGAATTCCGGCGGCGGCGGCACATCGTATTCGATGGCATCGAAGGTCGCGGGCGGCTCGAGGGCGGCCTCGAAATGGCGGAGGCGGCGCCGCGCATCCCAAGCGTGCGGCCCGCGCGGATAGCGCCTGAGATAGGACCAGTAGGCGTTCGGCGTGTCGCGCATCCAGGTCTGCCGCCACGTGATCGCCTCGCGTCGCGCGGCGACGATGGCGCGCACGCGCTTGGCCATCGCATCCTTCGGATAGGCCTTCAGGAACTCCTCGTAGCCGGGCAGCGTGTCGCGGTCGAGCGCCGCCATATAGGCGTCCCGCGCGTCGAATTGGGCGATGGGCTTGGCCCGCATCGCCGCGTCGCGATCATAGGAGGCCTGGGGCGCCGGCGCGCCGGAACCCCGCTCGAAGAAGACGAAAGGCTCGGTGATCCTCGACGTGCTCCACGGCAGCACGGCGCCGTTGGTCTTCTCGCTGACGCGCAGCCGCGTCCTGTCGAAGACGTCCTGCAGCGGCAGCCCGCCGACCCGCATCATCTCGGCGAGCGATTGCGCATAGGCGCCATAAGGCCCCTGCTCGGCCGGGGCGACGGTGCCCGGAGCGGCATTGAAGGCGACCAGCATGTTCGGATCGGCGTCGACGAGGGCGAGGCCGCCGGCGAGCGGCTGGTCGCCGCGGGCGAAATCATTGGCGCGGGCGCCATCGACGACGACGATGCTCATCTTGAGCGGAAGAGCGGCCAGTGCCTTGGTGAAATCGGAGATGCGGACGGCGTCCACCGACACCGCGGCGGCATTCGCGATCCTCGCATCGACAGGCACGAAATAATTCTCGCCCTGGAGTTGCAGGCCATAGCCGGCGAGATAGACGAAGGCGACGGTGTGGGGACCCGACGCAGTCGCCTTGTCCAGAAAATCACGGAAGGCGTGGCGCAGGGCATCCTGGTCGAGATCGCGGGCGCCGACGACATCGAAGCCGGACGCCTGCAGCGTCTGCGCGATCAGTCCGGCATCGTTGGCCGCGGTGGCCAGAGGCCCCGCCTGATAGGCGCCATTGCCGATGACGAGCGCGATGCGCTTCTCGTCCTGCGCCCGCGCCGCCCCGGCAAGAAGGAAGAGAGCCCCGAAAACGAGAAACAGTTTCGCCATCATCCTTGCGGCCATTTTCCACCCTTTTGTCGTTGCACATGCCCCGCGTGTTTTCACGCACCGGAAAACGCAGGACGTGCATTGGAAACATACAAGAAGGCAGCTTTAGGACCGTAGAAGGGCAGCGAAGGGTTCCGAGCAACATTTCACCCCGGCGATTTCGATCCGCAGCCTCGCCGGCGACCCTTCCGGCCGAAAGCCCGCCTCGCGCCGACCATCGGCAACAAAATGCGCCGCAATATGCGGAAAATACCGTTTCAGCGCTGATCCTGGCAGAGTATGATGGGTTCGCTGAGAGCGCCGGTGAAACCGCTTCCCTGATAGACGATCGCGTTGTTGGCTCCGCGCGGCAGCAGGAACGATCCCGAGGCGATCTGGGGGACATTGTTGGGCAGCAGGAGGGCCCAGCTGAAATTGCACAATTGGGACGGTTTCTTCGCGTCGAGGTGGCTGCAGTTGAGTTGAGCGCCTCCGAGCATGGCCGCACCGCCGCAACTGACGAATTTAGGGGCCGCACCTGCCGGCACGCTCGACATTGCGAAGCAGGACAGAGCGGCAAGAAACCCAAAACCAAGCAGAACGACGCTTCGCTGCCTCATATTTCGACCAGATCCTGTACGCCAGCCGCGCATTTCGTCTGCGGGGGCCTACTTACCGATTGCAATTTCGCCATCCTTGTTATAGATTGGGTTGAAAATAAGCAACCTCATAATTAACTCGGCTTGTGCCACGATGCTCGTCCAACCGACCCTGGGCTTCCTGCTGCACGACGTCGCCCGCCTCCTGCGCAAACGCTTCGAACAGCGCGCCCGGGATCTCGGCTTGACGCGTTCGCAATGGCAGGCTCTCGCCTATCTCGCCCAGAACGAGGGCATCCATCAGGGCGGTCTCGCCGATATCCTGGAAATCGAGCCGATCACGCTGGTCCGCATCCTCGACAAGCTCGAGGCGCGTGGCCTGGTGGAGCGTCGCCAGCATGCCGCCGACCGGCGCATATGGCTGCTTTTCCTGACCCCGGCCGCCCATCCCATCCTCACGACGATCCGCGGCATCGGCGAAGCCACCCGCGGCGAAGCCCTGACGGGCATTTCCGATCAGGACCGCATCCAATTGCTCAACACCTTAACCATTATGAAAACCAATCTTCTGGAAGCCTGCCGCTTGCCGGTCGATGGCAAGGAGGCAGAACATGGCTGACGGCAATACCGTTCCTCGCATCGACAGCCGCAAGACGGACGACAAGCAGGACGCCAAGCCGTCCCAGTCCGAGGCGCCTTCAGCGCCGAAGCCGGCTCCCGTCGTCACCCCGGCGGCCATGCCGCCCGCGGCGCCGAAAAGGAAGCGCTCGCTGGTCCGACCGGTCCTGTTCGCCCTGCTCCCCATCGCGCTCGTCGTCGGCGGCTATTATTACGTGACCGGCGGCCAGGTCGTGGAAACCGACAATGCCTATGTCCAGGCGGCGACGGTCGGCGTCTCCACCGATGTCGCGGGCACCGTGATCGAGATCGACGTCACCAACAACCAGCGTGTCAGGAAGGGCGACATCCTCTACCGGCTACGCCAGGACACCTACAAGATCGCCCTCGCAGGCGCGCAGGCCCAGCTCGGCACGGTGCGCAACCAGGTGCTGACGCTGCAGGCGAGCTACACCCTTGCCGTGAGCCAGATCGAACAGGCCAGGACGGACATTCCCTATTACGAGACCAATTTCAAGCGCCAGCAGGATCTGCAGAGCAGTTCCGCCGCCTCGAAGGCCAATTACGACACCGCCAAGCACGATCTCGACGCGGCCCGCCAGAAGGTCCTGGTGGCCCAGTCGCAGGCCCAGGCCATGCTGGCCCAGCTCGGCGGCGACGCCTCGCTGCCGGTTGAACAGAACCCCTTCTACCTGCAGGCGAAGTCGGCGGTGGACAGCGCTCAGCGCGATCTCAACGACACTGTCGTGAAGGCTCCGTTCGACGGCATCGTCACCAATGTCGACAACCTGCAGCTCGGCGCCTATCTCCAGGCCTCGCAGCAGGCTTTCAACCTCGTCTCCACCGAGCATATGTGGGTCGAGGCCAGCCCCAAGGAAACCGAGCTGACCTATGTCAAGCCCGGCCAGCCGGTGACCGTATCGGTCGATACCTATCCGGGCGTGGAGTGGAGGGGCAAGGTCGACACCATCAGCCCGGCTTCAAGCTCGAGCTTCTCGCTGCTGCCGGCCCAGAACACCTCCGGCAACTGGGTCAAGGTCGTGCAGCGCATTCCGATGCGGGTCGCCCTGGACCCGGCGCCGGACAACCCGCCTCTGCGGGTCGGCATGAGCGTCGAGGTCAGCGTCGACACCGGCCATGCTCGCGGCCTGCCGGCCTTCGTGGACAAATGGCTCGGCCGCGGCCAAGCCGCGCACGAGTGAGGCGTCGCCATGAGTGCGTCCGCCACGGCGACGGCCTCCGCCGCATCCCTGACCATGCCGGTACCGGCGCCCACGGTCGCCAACCGCGGCGCGATCACGGCCTGCGTCATCCTCGCGGTGATCATGCAGGCGCTCGACACCACGATCGCCAATGTCGCGCTGCCCTATATCCAGGGCAGCGTCTCGGCCAGTGCCGACCAGATCAACTGGGTGCTGACCTCCTACATCGTCGCCGCCGCCATCATGACGCCGCCGTCCGGCTTTCTCGCCGCCCGTTTCGGACGCAAGCGCGTGCTGCTCGTCGCCATCGTCGGCTTCGTGGTGGCCTCCATGCTGTGCGGCATGGCGCAGTCCCTCAACGAGATCGTCGGCTTCCGTCTGCTGCAGGGCTTCTTCGGCGCTTCGCTGGTGCCGCTGTCCCAGGCCATCCTGCTCGACATCTACACCGTCGAGGAGCGCGGCTCGGCCATGGCGCTGTTCGGCGTGTCGGTCATGGTCGGCCCGGTGCTCGGTCCGGTGATCGGCGGCTGGCTGACCGAGAACATCTCCTGGCGCTGGGTATTCTACATCAACCTGCCGATCGGCCTCGCCGCCATGCTCGGCGTGATGGCCTTCGTCAAGGAGACCAAAAGCAATGCCGGCGCCAAGCTCGACTGGCTCGGCTTCGGCACGCTCAGCCTCGGCATTGCCGCGCTCCAGATGTTCCTCGACCGCGGCGAGCAGCTCGACTGGTTCTCCTCGGGTGAGATCATCCTCGAGGCGCTGGTCAGCGCAGGCGCGTTCTACGTCTTCCTGGTGCACACCTTCACCGCCCGCAAGCCCTTCGTGAATCCACGGCTGTTCCTCGACCGCAACTTCTCGGTGGGCATGATCTTCATCTTCATCGTCGGCATCACCTATCTCGCCTCGATGTCGCTGATGACGCCCTATCTGCAGACCCTGATGGGCTATCCGGTGGTGACGGCGGGCCTGGTCATGGGCCCGCGCGGCGTCGGCACCATGGTGTGCATGTTCATGATGGGGCGCCTGATCGGCCGGGTCGACACCCGCATCCTGCTGCTCATCGGCCTCGGCCTCACGGCATGGGCGATGTACGACATGACGGGCTGGACGCCGGATGTGTCGCAGGAGCGGATCGTCGTCACCGGCTTCGTCCAGGGCGCCGGTCTCGGCTTCCTGTTCGTGCCGCTGACGACGGTGACCTTCGAGACCCTCGGCGCCGAGATGCGCGGCGACGGCACCGGCCTCTACAATCTGTCGCGCAACATCGGCTCCAGCGTCGGCATCTCCGTGGTTTCGGCCCTGCTCACCGAGAATGTGCAGGTCAACCACGCCGACATCGCCAGCTACGTCTCGCCCTACAATCGCGCGATGCAGAGCATCGCCTCGGCCCATTGGCTCAACCCGTTCAGCCGCGCAGGCCTGGCTTCGCTCGACGGCATGGTGACCCAGCAGGCCACGATCATCAGCTTCATCGACGACTTCAAGCTGATGATGATCCTCTCCCTGGCCGTCATGCCGCTGGTGTTCCTGCTACGCAAATCCGCCAAGCCGGTGGCGATGGACCACAGCGCCGTGATGGAGTGAAGGCTGCCTCTACGCCTTCCCCAACGCGAAGGCCTGCCTGGCCTTCACGGCACCGATGAAGGCGGCATAGCTCCAGGCGAGATGGCGGGCCGAGACATGGGCGCCCGTCGCCTTGTCGAACTGCTCGGACATCTCGCCGTCCGCCGGCGTGTAGGCCCGGATCGTCTCCAGATAGGCATCCCCCCGCGCGAACAGGCGCGCGGCGGCCGCCGGATCGTCGCCCTTCAGGCTCCGCGCCCGCCGGAAGCAGAATTCGGCGGCGCCCAGCGTCGAGAAATAATAGGCTCCGCCGGAATAATAGACGTCCCCGGGGTAGCGGCCGAGCGCCGGCCCCCGGTCCTCCGGCCTGTCGCGGTTGATCGGATAGTCGGCGTCGAATACCGCGTCGAGACGGTCGAGCGTCGTCTCGACCCGGGCGTCCCGGACCGAGTGGAGGGCGCCGTCGCCGCCGGCATGGATCACGGCGAGGATCACGGCGATATCGAGGTCCTTCGACGTCGGCCCGCCGTCCCCGGTCAGTCGCGAGCGGTAATAGCCGCCGTCCTGCACCCAATATTGGTCGAGACGCCGGCGGATCTCGCCGGCAGCCTCGCGGGCGGTCTGCGCCGCCGCCGCTTCGCCGCGCTCATCCAGCCAGGGGGCGCCCTCCTCCAGGGCCGCCCCCTGGATGCGCAGGGTGTAATAATGATGCGCCTTCTCCTCCTCCCAGATGTCGAAGCTCGGTTCCCGCCAATGGGCGAGGACGAAATCGAGATCCTCCTGCAGGAGCCTGTCGATGGCCTCCCGGTCCTCGGCGCCCAAGGCCGCGCCAGCGGCCCAGCGCAGCACCGTCAGCGCGCGGGCGGCGATGCCGTCATGCTGGGGGCGGTTCCAGCGCGAGATGTCGAGAGACCCGTCGGGATTGACGCGCGTCTCGCCGCGGATCTCGATGGCCGAGAGATCGGCCTCGTCGCGGACGAACTGCCGGAAATCCGCCGCCACGCCCGCGCGCCAGCCCGGATTCTCGACGAGGTCGGCGCCGCTCAGCCGGTCGAGCCCGAGGCTGAAATGCACGAAGTCGCAGAAATGACGCGGCCCCTCGGCGATGCCGAGCAGGCGCAGCGCATCGATGACCACGGCCGAGTCGCGATACCAGTGGAAGAAATAGTCGGGATCCGGATCATAGGAGGCCGGCACGGGCGAGGCGACCACCGATCCCCTCGCCGGAACGATCGTCTGGCCGAATCCGGGCCGCGCCTTGACCACGTCCGTGGCCGACACGCTCCGCAGCATGTTGCGCGCCGCGATCGGATATTGGCGCTCGATCCAGCGGTCCAGCGTCTCTCGTTCGATGGCGTCGGCCATGGCGGTATCCGTTCTTCCTGATGCGCCGGCAATCGGCGCGTGGCGGCGAAGCACCGCGCATCCTGCCTTATGATGGTTATTTCTTTAAGCCAGACTGTCAGAGTCGTAGAAGGTCCTGATCGTGGACGTTCATGGCAACGACGACGGAAAGAGGAACGACATGAGCCGGATCGATACCCTGCTTGCCACCATGACGCTGCGGGAAAAGCTCGGGCAGCTCAACATGGTCGCTTCCGGCTATGCCGTGACGGGCCCTCTCCTCGGCGGCGATTCGCCCGACGCGATCCGCTCGGGCGATATCGGCAACCTGCTCAACATGGTCGGGGCGGATCATGTCAACGAGGTCCAGCGCATCGCGGTGGAGGAATCCCGCCTCGGCATTCCCCTGCTGATCGGCCTCGACATCATCCACGGCCATCGCACCATGTTCCCGGTGCCGCTGGCGGAAGCGGCGATGTTCGATCCCGCGGCGTGGGCTCTCACCGCCCGCATCGCCGCCGTGGAAGCCTGGAACGACGGCGTTGCGCTGACATTCGCACCGATGCTCGACGTCTCGCGCGACCTGCGCTGGGGCCGTATGGTCGAAAGCGCCGGCGAGGACCCTTTCGTCACCCAGCAGATGGCGAGCGCCAAGATCAAGGGCTTCGAGGGTGCCGATCTGTCGTCGATCGGCGCGCTGGCTGCGACCGCCAAGCATTTCTGCGCCTACGGACCGGTGCTGGCCGGCCGGGAATATGCCAGCGTCGACATTTCCGAGCGCGCCCTGCACGAGGTCTACCTGCCGCCCTTCGAAACCGCGGTGAAGACCGGCGTCGCCGCGATCATGCCGGCCTTCACCAATCTCGCCGGCATTCCGATGACGGCCCACAAGCCCCTGCTGCGCGGCTGGCTGCGCGAGAAGCTCGGCTTCGAAGGCGTCGTCATCAGCGACTACAACGCGATTGCCGAATTGTTGCACCATGGCGTGGCCGCCGACCTCGCCGAGGCGGCCGCGCTGGCCCTGCAGGTCGGCATCGATATCGACATGGTCTCGAACGCCTATCGCAAGCACCTGCCCGAGGCGCTGGCGCGCGGCCTCGTCGGCATGGAGGAGGTCGACCAGGCAGTCCGGCGCGTCCTGGCCCTGAAGGAGCGTCTCGGCCTGTTCGATGCGCCCTACAGGCGCGGCTCGTCGCCCCCCGCCACCGTGGCCGGCGGTCTCGACCATCGCGAGGTGGCGCGCGACATGGGACGCAGATCCGCCGTGCTGCTGACCAACCGCAAGGGCGCCCTGCCGCTGGCGCCGCAGGAACGCATCGCCCTGATCGGCCCGCTGGCCCACGCCAGGACGGAGATGCGCGGCCCCTGGGGCGGCGCGGCGCGGGCGGAGGACAGCGTCACCCTGCTCGAGGGCCTGCGCGCGGCGGTGAAGACGGATGTCGCCTACGCCGTGGGCGTCGACATCGAGAGCGAGGACCGGTCGGGCATCGCCGCCGCCGTGGAGACGGCGCGGGGCGCCGACGTCGTCGTCCTGTGCCTCGGCGAGGCCGCCGTCATGAGCGGAGAAGCGGCGAGCCGGGCGGATCCCGGCCTTCCCGGCCAGCAGCAGGCGCTGGCCGATGCGCTGCTCGCCTTGGGCAAGAAGGTCGTCGTGGTGCTCTTCGCCGGAAGGCCGCTGATCGTGCCGTCCCTGCTCGACAAGGCGGACGCCGTGCTGATGGGCTGGTTCCTCGGCGAGCAGGCGGGGCCCGCCGTGGCCGACCTGCTGACGGGGGCCTTCGCCCCGACGGGCCGACTACCCGTCAGCTGGCCCCAAGCCGTGGGCCAATTGCCTCTGTTCTTCGCGCATTATCCCACCGGGCGGCCCTATAATGCGCAGGATCACTACACCAGCAAATACATCGACGTCCCCAACACGCCCCGCTTTCCCTTCGGCCACGGACTGACCTATGGCGAGGTCGAGTTCGCGGATCTCAGGACCAGCCATGCCGAGCTTGCCGCGGATGATACGCTGCGCGTCACGGCCACGGCGACGAACCGCGGTGCCACCCGTGTGGAGGAAACGGTCTTCCTCTTCGTACGCGATGTCGTAGCGAGCGTCTCGCGGCCTGTCCTGGAGTTGAAGGGCTTCACCAAGATCGTGCTCGATCCCGCCAACAGCGGAACGGTGGCCTTCGACCTTCCCGCCCGCGACCTCGGCTTTCTCGATGCGGCGTTGAAGCCGGTCCTGGAGGCCGGCGCCTTCGAGATTCTCCTCGGCACCACCGCCGACCGCAGCCGCCTCCTGACGGCCATGGTGACCTTGAAGACCTGAGGAACGCCTGCTTTCGAAGCGCTGCGAGCCGGACGGCAACCCGATCCGCTTCCGGGATGCCGCCGCCTTCGGAGGCCTCAGCGGCGCGGAGACGCCGAGGCCTTGCTGACGGGCGCCAGCGCGCGCTCGCCAGGCGAGTCGGCGAGGACCGGTTGGGCTTGCAGGAATCCTGCCCGCCGCCCCCACGGGCGCGCCCTGCCGATCAGGCCGGCGGCGCGTTCGGCCTCGCTCAGCCGGGCTGCGGCGTAGAAGAAGCAGAGTCCGCCGACGACGAGAGCGAGCTGGACCCCGAGCCCGTTATGGCCGGAGAGCAGCAGGACCTGTCCGAGCGCGGCGAGAAGCGATAGGAGCACGAACACCAGCAGCCCGTTGCGGCCCAGCACCACCAGCGGCTGCAGGAGACGGGAAGCCGCCAGGCGGCCCGAAACGCCCAGGCCGTAGATGAAATAGGCCAGGCCGAGGAAATGCACGAGCCGGCCGATGCCCAGATTGGTCTTGTCGAGATCGAGCCAGCCATAGACGGCGTCGCGGACGCCGAACGACAGGTCGAAGCCGTTGGTCACCACGAAGGCTCCGACGAAGACGATCACGCAACTCAGAACGAAGAGGGACTTCGATCTCGGCAGGCTGTGCTGCTGCATCATCTGCCCGGCGGCGATGCCGATCGCCATCATCAGCTGCCAGGCGAAAGGATTGAAGAACCAGCCGCCGGGGATCGGCCAATTGGGCAGGTTCCAGCCGTAGAAGCGCGTGGCGGCATAAAGCAGGACCGACGCCGCCAGCATGAGCTCCAGCCGGATGCGCGCGAGATAGAGCAGGCCGGGCACGAAGGCGATGAGGACGATGTAGAGGGGCAATATGTTGAAATAGCCGAGCTGATGGCCGAGGGAGACCAGACCCACCACGAAGGTACCGGCATCCTTCACGTAGAGATCGCGCCCATGCATGGCCATCAGGGCCGGATCGCGCCAGATGATGGCGCCGGCCGCGAAGATCGCCAGGCCGGCCAGCGACATCAGGATATGGATCCCGTACAGCTTGACCGCCCGCTTGAGCAGGGAGAGCGAGACATCGGTTTCCCTGCCCGATTCGAATTTCTTGCGGTAGGCCAGCGCCATCGCCACGCCCGACAGGAAGACGAAGGCCTCGGCGGAGTCGGAAAGGCCGATATTCCGGAATGTGAGGGCTTCGAACACATTGCCGGGCATGTGATTGATGAAGATCGTGCACAGCACGAAGCCCCGCCACATGTCCACGGAGCCCGAGCGCGGCCTCGCGCCGGCCTTGGCTCCAGTCGCAGCCAACCCGGTCGCTGCCGAGCCGGTCACCGCCCAGCCGTTCGCCGTCCGACGTCGATCTTGACGGCCGCGCCAGGCGGCCGAAAGCTCCCGGGCGGCGAGGCGCAGGCCCTCGCAAGCCCCGATGATGCCGATCGACGTCAACGCGTAAAGCGCGAGCGGCGGCAGTTCCTGGGGCGACAGCCACAGGGCGTAAACCGGGTTGATGAAGAAGAATGTCGCCGCGAGGCTCGTCAGGGCCAGGGCGAACAGGCCGGCGCCGAGGCCGAACCATGCCGATGAAAGCGCAACGGCCGGCAGGAACAGGAAGAAGGAATAGCCGTGCCAGGGGAACACCCACCTCAGAGGCCAGCAGAGCAGCACGAACAGGGCGGTGAAAAGATAAGGCCTCATCGATTTCAAATGTGGTCCTATCAAATTTGCAAAGTCGGAGCGGCTCCCCGGAGCATCCATGCCACTCTCCTTCCCACTTGAACGCCGGACGCCGATATCCGAGGTCACACGAAAGACGCAGCGAAGGGGTACGAAATCCGCCATGCTGTGCCGCCTGAACGGTGTTCTCTCACCTTCGACCTGTACCCAGGATGAACGAAGACGAGGCCTCCCGACTCGGCGCCGACCATAATCGGCATGGAAACACCGGGGCACGGCGCTTGTTCCCCGCCCGCCTCGGCGTGTCGCCGACCGCCTTCAGACCCGATTCGACATGCGGCCGGACGCGCTGGCCGTCGATGCAGGCGGATCGGACCAAATTTATCTCGAAGCCCGGCGCCTCGCCGGGATCAATAAATCGGGAGCGATCGCCCGTGAGCGGAACGTATTATGCGTTTCAGATCGCGCGGACCGCGGATAAAATCCGTCCGATGGACCCTCGGCCTTTGCATTAAAGCAATGCAGAACCCTTCCAATCAGAGACGTTCCCGCCTTATACGAAATGGTGGCGCCCCGTCTTTCTGACCATGGCGACCTGAACGTCCGGCACCAAGAAATAACTTGAGCTCTACCATGCGGATGGACACCACGTTGTTGACATAAATAGCCGCATGATACCGCCGACAAGTACGGACACCCCGTCATTTGCAGCATGCTTACGGAGCGGCATCGTCTTTTTACGTGAATTCCGGCAGAAATCAGGCGACTTCAAGTTGTGTCTTTGCCCTCATGCAGCGTCTTCGCGCAAAACACCCGCGACCGAATATCACGGGGGCAGGATTCTGCCCAGTGGCACAACAACGGTATCGGCAGCCTGTACGTCAGCGTATCGCCCCGCGCGTCCTTCAATATAATTGCCACATTTTTGACTAATTTTTTCACTTTGCCGAGCAAAAAAACACATTCTCGCACGGCATCTAGCATCGTAATTCCGGAATTATCCGGGACATCCTGCGATATAATTACGTATATTCCGCCATTCTGAAGTTTTTTACTTTCATATAGCAAGCATTTTTTAAACCTAAGACAGCTTTCCGTAGCCACCATCGGCCCTTTACAGCAGTAAGAATGCGACGCAGATGCTCATGACGGTGGATCCTTACCGTTGACAAAGGTGGATTCTTACAGCAGATAACGCCTCTGCTGCGATGGCACTCATGTGGTGCGCATGCGAGCTCTCATGGGGATTTCATTATGTCGAAACTTGTATTCGCATTGGCGCCGATTGTGTTCCTCGCCGGCACCGCACTTATCTCGCCCTCCAGCGCCCTCGCGGCCACCGGTTCGTTGACGAACTGCGCTGAGCATTATTGCAAAGATCCGAGCGTGAGCAATGTGGTGGTGGCCAACGAATTCACGCCTGCTCCGGCGCCCGAGCCGCACCATCATCATCATCACCATCACCACCACCATGGGCATGATGGGCACCACCACCATCACGGCCACCACGGCCACGACCACCATGGTCATCACGGCCATCACGGCCACCACCATCATGGTCATCATGGTCATCACGGTCACGACCACCATGGCCACCATGGTCACCACGGCGGCCATCACGGCCATCATGGCCACAGTCACCATGGCGGTCATCACGGCCACCACGGTGGGCACAATGGCGGTCATCATGGGCACCACGGCGGCCATCACGGCCACCATGGTGGACACCATGGCGGTCATAACGGCCACTAGCGCCGGAGATTCGTCTCTGAATCCTACAGCGAGACCGCGAGCATACTTGCGGTCTCGCTTTCTGGATGTGCTTGCGCCTCTCGCCCACGCCGGGCGGAGGCTGTGGGTTCGTACGGTCGGCGATCTCGCATTCGCGCCGGTCATGGGAATCCGAGGCGCCGGCTGCGGGCCTGAAAGCCGAGATCTTGCCCCAGCCGCGAACGACATGCGCACCACGATGACCAGCATTCCATCCGCGTCCTGGGTGACCGGCGCTATGCAAGGTCGCGGAGGTTGCCGCCTGCAACAGAGCAGCGCCCCGGGGCATTGAACATCGTCGATCGGAATGCCCGGGAAGCGCCACGACGTTGGAATGGCGCGGGCGATGTCACGTCGGAAGATCGGCGGCATCGATGCTCCGGGGCCGCCCGCAGAGCAGCTAAAGAGATGGAGCCGCTTTGTCTCTTGTCGAAGGAAGGCCTATTCTGGCCGGATAGCGTACCCTGGCATGGCGACCGGTCCGTCAGATCCTCGGCAACGAACGCGCCTGCGACCGCCGCCTTGGCTCAACGGGCGCCCGAATGTCATCCACACCGTGGTGCCGGCGAAGCACACAGAAGGGTTCGCGAGCTTCGGCACCTTCGCCGGGACCCGTATACGCCGTTGCGCGGCGCGCCAACGGGCCAAGTGGTCCCCTGCTTCAAGCTGCCGTCAGCGCACGGGTCGCAGGGTCAGCGACGCGACGCCCGCCGCGAGGCTGACGCCTCTCTGCGCCTGGCCGGAAAGAGGCTGCAAGGTGAAGGATCGGCCGGAGCCGCCGACCAGCGCATTCGCCCCGCCGCCGACGCCGGCCGTCGCGGACGCCGACACCCCGACATAGTCTCCCGCCAAAGCGCCCCGCTGCGGCCCGGTCGTCGAGGAGAGCACGTCCCAGACCAGTACGCCGCGCTCCGTCCTGCCGATATCGAGGCCGAACTTCCGGATGGTGCCGACATAGCGGTCGGTATGACCGTGCGTCGAACGGAAGGCGCAGCGCATGCTCTTCGACGAGGTGATGATCATCCCGAGGCCTGCCGACACGTCGCAGCGCAACACGCCGACCTGGACGCTGGCCTCGGCCGGGGCCGCTTGCAGGGAAGCGGCGCAGACAGCCAGAGCAGCGCAAGACAATGCAAGAGGAAAGCGCATGGCGAGATCCCATTCAATTGATCCAACAGGTGTGTGCCAACGGTCGGGCACCGATTTTGTTCCGGAGATAATCGCGCGGCCTATCGCCCCCTCGGTCCGTGCTTTCCTCGGTCCACTTTCGGTTCCTGATACGATACGGTATCTTGGTGCGTGCGCTGGCGTTTGGCGTCTTCTTGTCGTATGCCGACTTTGCCCGCTTCCGAGCGGGGTTCGATGCCGGACCGTCGACGGACGGGACCATGCTACAGGACGTCCGATGCTGTCTCTTGCTCCGCTGCGCTGCCTCTCCTTCCGCTTCCTGATTCTTTCGGCCGTCGCCTTCGGCACGCTCGAAGGGCAGGCACTCGCCCAGATGCCCGGCGGTCCTCCGGCCGTGGGCTTCGTCGTCGCGGCCAAGAAGCCGATCACCCAGGTCCAGGAATTCATCGGGCGCGTCGAAGCGGTGAACCGGGTCAACATCGTCGCGCGCGTCACGGCCGAGCTGGAGGAGGTTCCGTTTACCGAAGGCGCCGAGGTGAAGAAGGGCGATGTACTGTACCGCCTGGAACGCCCGCCCTTCGAGGCGCTGGTGGACAGCAGCAAGGCCAATATCGCCCAGTTCGAGGCGCTCCTGCGCAACGCCACCCTGACCACGAAACGCGCTCAGTCCCTGCTCTCCACCCCGGCCGGCCAGCAATCGGCGGTCGACAGCGCCCTCGCCCAGCAGCAGGCCTACGCCGCCCAGTTGCTCGGCGCGCAGGCCCAGCTCAAGACCTCCCAGATCAATCTCGACTACACGACCATCGCCGCCCCGATCGACGGGAAGATCGGACGGACCGCCATCACCGTCGGAAACGTCGTGGGGCCGACTTCCGGCACGCTGTCGACGATCGTCAGCCAGGATCCGATGTATGTGACCTTTCCGGTGCCGTCGCGCCAATTGCTCGATCTCAGCGAGCACTATGCCGGCAAGGGCGGCTTCGACGCGGTGAAGATCCGCATCCGCCTGCCCGATGGCAAGATCTACGCGCAACAGGGTAAGCTCGACTTCATCGATCCGTCGGTCGCGAACTCGACCGACACCATCGTCCTGCGCGGCACCATTCCCAATCCGATCACCCCCGGCACGAAACCCGGCGACATCAACCGGCGGCAGCTGGTGGACGGTGAATTCATCACGGTGCTGCTCGAAGGCGTCGAGCCGGTCGTCGCACTGGCCATTCCGCGTTCGTCTGTGCTCTCTGACCAGCAGGGCAGTTACGTCTACGTCGTCGGCGCCGACGACACGGTATCCCAGAAGCGCATCCAGCTCGGCCCGTCGACCGCGGCGGTCGCCATGGTCTCTTCGGGGCTGAACGAGGGCGACCACGTCGTGGTAGCAGGCATCCAGCGCGTACGGCCGGGCATCAAGGTTTCGCCTTCGCCGGCCAGCGCCACGCCCGCCGACACCAGCGGAGCCGGACAGTAAGCGATGTTTTCATCCGTATTCATCGATCGGCCCCGCCTGGCGATCGTCATCGCCATCGTCATCACCATCGCCGGCGCGCTGGCGATGATGCGCATCCCCGTCGAGCAGTTTCCGAACCTGGTGCCGCCGCAGGTCCAGGTGTCGACCACCTATCCCGGCGCCTCGGCCAGCGTGGTCGAAGCCGCGGTCGGCCAGCCGCTCGAAGCCCAGGTCGTGGGCGTCGACAAGATGCTCTACATGAAGTCGACGAGCGGCAATGACGGCAGCTACAGCCTTACGGTCTCCTTCGCGCTCGGCACCAACCCCGACATCGATACCGTCAACGTCAACAACCGCGTGCAGGCCGCGCTCTCCAAGCTGCCGCCCGCCGTGCAGCAGCAGGGCGTGACAGCGCAGAAGCGCTCGTCCGCCATTCTGCAGTTCCTCTTTCTCTATTCGGAATCCGGCAAGCAGGATCCGCTGTTCATCACCAATTATGCGACGATCAACGTGCTTGATCGTCTCTCGCGCATCGAGGGCGTCGGACAGGCCAGCCTGTTCAGCCGCCAGAACTACTCGATGCGCATCTGGTTCGATTCCCAGCGCCTGACCAATCTCGGCCTGCAGGCCTCCGACATCGCCAGCGCGATCCAGGCCCAGAACGTCCAGGCCCCCGTCGGCCGCATCGGCGCCCAGCCCGCGCCGTCCGACCAGCAGTTCCAGATGAACCTGCAGACGCTCGGCCGCCTCGAGACGCCCGAGCAGTTCGGCAACATCGTGGTGCGCGCCAATCCCGACGGCTCGGTGTTGCGCGTGCATGACGTCGCCCGCATCGAGATGGGTGCCCAGAGCCTCGACACCACCAGCCGCCTCAACGGCAAGCCTGCCGTCGCCATCGCCATCTATCTCTCGCCGGGCGCCAATGCGGTGCAGACCGCCAAGCGCGTCACCGACGCGCTGGCCGATATGAGCACGCGCTTTCCCGAGGGGATGAAGGCGCGCGTCGTCTACGACACCTCGGAATTCGTCAACGACACCATCAGCGAAGTCGTCCGTACGCTGGTGGAGGCGTTCATCCTGGTCGTCATCGTCGTCTTCCTGTTTCTTGGCAACCTGCGCGCCACCATCATCCCCGCGATCGCCGTCCCGGTCAGCCTCATCGGCGCCTTCGGCGTGATGCTGGCGCTGGGCTATTCCGCCAATACGGTGTCGCTGCTCGCCATGGTGCTCGCCATCGGCATCGTCGTCGACGATGCCATCGTGGTGGTCGAGAATGTCGAGCGCGTGATGGAGGAGGAGCCCGATCTCTCCCCGGCCGATGCGACCAAGAAGGCGATGGGGCAGATCACCGCGCCCGTCATCGCCATCTCTTTGGTGCTGCTGTCGGTGTTCGTGCCTGTCGCCTTCATTCCCGGCCTGACCGGCGAACTCTTCCGCCAGTTCGCGGTGGTGATGACCTCAGCGATGGTCATCTCCGCCTTCAACGCCTTGACGCTCTCTCCCGCGCTCTGCGCCGTGTTCCTGCGCCATTCCAAGAAGCGCGGCATCATGGGCGCGGTGATGAACGGCATCGACAGCGTGCGCAACGGCTATGCCGCCGTGGTGCGGCGGCTCGTGCGCGTGTCGGTCCTCAGCCTGGTGGCGGTGGCCGTCTTCGGCGCCGGCATCTACTACATGGCGCTGAGGACGCCGACGGGCTTCGTGCCGGAGGAGGACCAGGGCGCCTTCTTCGTCGTCGTGCAGCTTCCCGACGGCGCCTCGGTCAACCGGACGACCGAGGTCGTCAAGCAGGCCGAAGGCATTCTCAAGCAGATCCCGCAGATCCAGGATACGCTCGCCATCGTCGGCTTCTCCATCCTCGACGGCGGTGCCCAGCCGAACGCGGCGTTCATGGTCGCGCGCCTGAAACCCTTCGCCGACCGGCAGGGCGTCCAGAACTCGGCGCAGGCGCTGATCGCCAAGGTGTTCGGCGCCACCCAGTCGATCAATTCGGCCCAGATCTTCGCCTTCAACGTGCCGCCGATCATCGGCCTGTCGACCAGCGGCGGCTTCGAATACCAACTCGAGAACCTGGAGGGCGCCGATCCAGCCGCGATGGGCAGCGTCATGCAGGGCCTGCTCGCCGCCGCCAATCAGAACCCGCAGCTCTCGCGCGTATTCTCGACCTTCACGGCCACCAACCCGTCGATCTATCTCAATATCGACCGCGACAAGGCCCAGGCGCTCGGTCTCTCCATGACCGACGTCTTCGCGGCCCTGCAGAACACGCTCGGCGGCAATTACATCAACGACTTCAACCTCTATGGCCGCACCTGGCAGGTCAACCTGCAGGGCGAGGCGAACGACCGCAGCGACGTCGAATCGATCTGGAAGATCTACGTCCGCAACAAGGGCGGCGAGATGGTGCCGCTGCGCTCCATCGCCTCGATCTCGACCCAGCTCGGGCCGCAGACCATCAGCCGCTACAACAATTACCGCTCGATCACCGTCAACGGCTCGCCGGCTCCGGGCATCTCCTCCGGCACGGCCCTCGCCGCCATGACCGACGTCTCCGCCAAGACCCTGCCGCCCGGCTACAGCTTCGAATGGACCGGCACCGCCTATCAGGAGCATGAAGCGCAGGGGCAGACCAGCATCGTGCTCGGCCTCGCCGTCCTCTTCGCCTTCCTCTTCCTGGTCGGCCTCTATGAAAGCTGGACCATCCCGATCCCGGTGCTGCTGTCGGTGTCGGTCGGCATTCTCTGCGCCTTCTTCGGCATCAGCGTCGCGGGCCTTTCGCTCGACGTCTACGCCCAGATCGGCCTGGTGGTGCTGATCGCCCTCGCGGCGAAGAACGGCATCCTGATCGTCGAATTCGCCAAGGAGCGGCGCGAGCACGGCGATTCGATCCAGGACGCTGCGATCCAGGGCGCCGCCATGCGGTTCCGCGCCGTGATGATGACCTCGATCGCCTTCGTGCTCGGCCTGCTCCCGCTCGTCATCGCCACCGGTGCGGCGATGATCAGCCGGCGCGACGTCGGCACGCCGGTCTTCGCCGGCATGATCGGTGCGAGCCTGATCGGCATCTTCCTGATTCCGATGCTCTACGTGCTGTTCCAGTCGTTGCGCGAGGGCATCAAGAGCCGCTTCACCCGCAAGCCGGCCGCGACGCCGACGGCGCCTCACTGAGGCGTCCTGGTATCCGCCGGAAACGGCCCGACGCGTAAGGACATCGACGAAGATCCAGAGCAAAACAGCGTTTCCCTGCAAACGCGTTTTGCTCCGGTCGGCGGCGCCGACGACCCCGCAAACGACGCAGGCATTCCCTTACCGCCCCGCCTTGCCTGCCTTCGAAGGATCCCCAGGGGGAAGCGCGCGGCATTTCCGTCGAGATTGTGCGAAAAATCCTTCTTCCCATGCACTATCGGCCGGCCGGGCGTTGACAGCAAGCCAGCTAGAGCGAAATTGTTCAGACTGTAGAATATCCAGCATTAGAGAAGTAATTTCTGCATTCGGACGGGGAGAAGCGCGGGAGAGTTTTGGCGATTTCGTCCCAGAGATCGTGGATGGATCGGGTTGCAGCCGCGCGCAGGAGAGCTTTGAGCTTTGCGAAGAGGTTCTCGATCGGATTGAGATCGGGGGAGTAGGCGGGCAAGTAAAGCAGTTCCGCCCCTGCGGCCTCGATGGCTTGGCGCACACCCGGGACTTTGTGGCTGCTCAGATTGTCCATGATGACGATATCGCCGTAATTGAGGGTGGGAACGAGGATCTGCGCGACATAGGCCTTGAAGCAATCGCCGTTGACTGGGCCGTCGAGCACGCAGGGAGCTGTCAATCCCCCGCTGCGCAGAGCGCCAATGAAGGTCGTGGTTTTCCAATGGCCATGCGGCACGTAGTCGATCAGGCGCTGTCCGCGCTTGCACCTGCCGTAGTGGCGCGCCATCGCGGTCGAGGCCCAGGTCTCGTCAATGAAGACCAGACGCGAGGGCCTCAGCCAGATTTGGTTGCTGTGCCATTTGCGGCGAGCGGCCGCGACATCGGGGCGTTTTTGCTCGCTGGCGTGGATCGTCTTTTTTTATATGTCAGCCCAAGCCGCTTGAGCATATGCCACATCGGGGCATGGCTGATGCTG